>JAUTXA010000065.1 GCA_030838265.1 Actinomycetota bacterium
CCATCAGTTGAACGTCCTGATGTTGCGCCACTCCTCGTCCACGACGGGGTCCTTTCCAAGCTGGTCGAGCACGTTGTCGCCGCCGAGGACGTTCTTGCCGGCGGTCAGCAGGGCCTTGCTGCCCTCCTCGGCCACCTCTTGCACCGGAAGGAGCGTCTTGGCGATCTCACCGGCGTCGGCCTTGATGCCCGCCGCGTTGGCCACCTTGGTGATGGGCTCGAGGATGGGCTTGACGATGCCGTCGGTGTACTTCTGCCCCAACCGCCCGCCCGCCTCGGTCATGGTCCGCAACCAGATAAGGCCGTTGATGCCATTGGCGTTGACCCCCCACCGGTTCATGGTGTCGACGGTGTCGGTGGCCATCCCCTCGAAGTGCTCGATGGTCTCGACCGTCGAGGTGACCGTGTCGAGCTTGTCCTTGATGGTCTCGGTGCCGAGGGTCTCCTTTATCTTCTCCTTCTGAGCATCGGTGACGGGTAGCGAGTCGATGTGGCCCTCGAGCTGGTTGGCGGCCTCGGTCAGGGCGGTGGCGGTGGAGCCGATGGCCGTCACGGTGGCCATCCCCGGCAGCGGCGGTGGCTTGGCGTCGGTCGGGGGCCGGGTGTCAGTCGTCGTCGGTCCGGCGTGGGCCGTAGCCGGGGTCGCGGCCGAGGTCGCAACCGGTGGTGTTGCTCCTGCGGCCCCCGGCGGAACGGCCCCGGCCCCCACCGGGTCGAGGACGGGCGGCGGCGTGGCCCGGCGTCGGGGCGGGGGCTTGTCGCCTGGCGGCGGGGGAACCGGCTCATCGCCCGCCGCCGGCTCGCCTGCGCCTCCAGCCCCGGGCGGGGCGGCCGCGGCGGTGGAGCCCGCTCCGACCGGCGCCGCGACCTCGGCACCCGGCGATCCGTCATCGGTCCCGAGGGCGACGAAGTCGATGATGTCTTGGACGAGCTTGCCGCCGCCCTGCCGGATGGCGCCGGCGATGATGCCCAGGCCACCCAACATGGTGAGGATGAGCCCGGTGATGCCGGCGACGGTGCCGAGCGGGTTGCCCTCGATATCGATGAGCACGGCGCCCGAGCACGTCGTGCCGTTCGACAGATGGGCCACGCCCGCCACCTGGTAGAGGCCTGCGCCCATCCACGCGTAGTCGCCCACCTTCACCGACCCACTGCGCCGAGTGGAGTTCGTGTCCGACGAGCTCGAGCCGTTGTCGACCGTGATGTCGACGCCCGCGTACGACAACACGAAGTTGCGGGACCGAACCGGCTGGCACGAGCCCACGAAGCAGCTCAGTACGGCCGCCTTCATGACCTTGATGGCCTGACTCGGGTCGCACACCGATAGGGGCGCCACGTCGATGCCGTTGACCGCTCCGGCGCACGACCCGTTGACCTCGGCCTGGGCTGGGGCGGCGTCGAGCAGCACGAGGGGGGCCAGGACGAGCGGAAGGACCAGCGCCAGGCCGGCGACGAGGCGGCGGATCACGCCAGCCCTGCCTTGCGGAGGGCGTTGTTGTAGCGGCGCACACCGACGGCCCGAGCCAGCGAGGGAACGACGACGGCAACCACCAGGGCGGTGACGACCGACTGGATCAGGGCAGCGCGGGTCAGCACGCGCACCCCGTACTGCTGCAAGAGGATGGCGCTGCCCAGACCCAGCAGCACGCCCCCCGCCAGCGACATGATGCTCAGGACCGGCCTCCACCGACGCGGCTGCGGCCTCCGCTCGCGATCTGACGACTTCGTTCGGCCGCTCATCACACCCCCCGGTTGCGTTGGGGGCCACGGTACCGGCGTCACCAAATAGTCATCTATGGCCCAACCGGGTGGTTCAGCGGTAGACGAGGGGTTGACCGAGCCGCGATCCGGCCAGCAGGCCGGTCATGGCATGAGCCGACAGGGGCCGGGCGAAGTAGAAACCCTGAGCCAGCTGACAGCCCAGCCGAGAGAGGGCGTCGACCTGGGTCTCGTTCTCGACTCCCTCGGCCACCGCTTCGAGGTTGAGGGTGTGGGCTAGCGAGACGATGGCTCGCGCCAGCGACGAGTCGGTGAGCGACGAGGTGATGGCGGCCACGAAGGCCTGGTCGATCTTCAGGATGTCGACCGGGAAGCGCTGGAGGTAGCTGAGCGACGAGTAGCCCGTCCCGAAGTCGTCAACGGCCAAGCGGATCCCGACCGACTTCAGGGCCCGCAGCTTGCGGATCGTGGCCTCGGTGTCGTTCATCATCGCCGTCTCGGTGATCTCGAGGACGAGGCTATCGGCCGGCAGCCCCGACTGGGCGAGCGCCTGGCCGACGTGCTCCATGAGGTCGTCGTGGTGAAGCTGCCGAGTTGACACGTTGACGCTCACGCTGCGCAGGGCCGAGTGCGGGAAGGCCAGCTGCCAGCGCCGGGTCTGGCTGGTCGCCTCGAGCAGGACCTGGCGGCCCACCTCGCGCACGAGGCCGGTCTCCTCGGCCAGGGGGATGAAGGCGGACGGCGGCAGGAGGCCCCGCTCGGGGTGCTGCCAGCGCACGAGGGCCTCGACCCCCACCACGGCGCTGGAAGCGAGCGACACGATCGGCTGGTACTCGACGACGAGCTCGTGACGAGCGAGGCCCCGTCGCAGGTCGGCCTCGATCTCGAGCCGGTCGACGGCTGCGGTGTGCATGGCCGCTTGGTAGACGGCGAAGCGGGCCTTGCCTTGCCGCTTGGCGGTGTACATGGCCAGGTCGGCGTTCCTGAGGAGGTGGTCGCTGGTGGCGCCGGAGCGGTCGAAGGCGATCCCGATGCTGGCGCTCACGAACATCTCCCGGCCACCGGGCTCGAAGGGGACCTGCATGGCCGTGATCAAGCGCTCGGCCACGGCCACCACCTCGGCCTCGTCACCGGCGTCTTCGACCAGCACCGCGAACTCGTCGCCGCCCAGCCGGGCCGCGGTGTCGGTGACCCGAAGGCAGTCACGGATGCGGTCGGACACGGCGATGAGCAGCTGGTCGCCCGCCGTGTGGCCCAGGCTGTCGTTGACCGTCTTGAAGTCGTCGAGGTCGAGGAAGAGCACAGCCAGGCGGTCGCCTTTGCGGCCGGCCCGGACCAGGGCATGGTCGACGCGGTCGCGGAACAGGGCCTGGTTGGCCAGGTTGGTCAGCGGATCGTGAAAGGCCTGGTGGGCCAGCTCGCCTTCGAGCCGCTTGCGCTCGGTCACGTCGCGGAAGCTCCACACCCGGCCGACGGCCACGCCGCCAACCCGCTGAGGTGTCGAGTACCGCTCGCAGGTCCGTCCGTCGCGGAACTCGATGACATCCTGGCTGTCGGCCTCGGGCTGGGCGTACAGCTCGCGAACCTTGCCGAGAAAGCCCTCGGGATCGGTCACCTGGCCGAGGACGAACGCCAAGGCGTCGTCATCGTTGCGGCTGGCCAGGATGTCGTCGGGGAGTCGCCAGATCTCGACGAACTTGTGATTGAAACTGGTGATCTTGCCCTCGGCATCGACGACGAGGATCCCGTCGGCGGTGGCATCGAGGGTGGCACTGAGCAACGACAGCGTCTCTCGGAGCTCGGCCTCGGCGTCCTTGCGCTCGGTGATCTCCTGCGCCGTGCCCGACACGACGACGGGACGCCCGTCGACCATCAGCGTGCACTGGGCCCGGCAGTGGAGCCACCGTTGGCTGCCGTCCTGCAACAGGATCCGGAAGTCGGCGACGTAGGGCACGCCCTGCTCGCGCGTGCGGGTGATGCCGCTGTCGACGTCCTCGCGATCGGCGGGATGGACGCGGTTCAGGAAGTCGGCGAACGATGGCGTCCGGGCCCCGGGCACCATGTCCATGAGGCGGTAGAACTCATCGGACCAGGTGGCCTCACTGGTCACGAGGTTGCGTTCCCAACTGCCGAGGCGCCCGACTTGCTGGGCCTCGGTCAGCTTCTCCTGCCGCTCGAGGACACCCTCGAGGAAGGACTCATTCAGCCGCCACGAGGCGATGCCGGTCGAGCTCATGCCCAAGATGAACAGGCCGTGGACAGCCGCCCACTGCCACGGGTGCCGGATGGCCTCGGGATGGTTGTAGACGCTGGTCGGATCGATGGCGCCGGCCAGGCCGTGCTGCAGAACCACGTAGCCGATGGCGATGAGGAAGGGCCACCAGTCCTGGTACAGGGTGATGACGCCGACCATCACGAAGTAGTGGAAGTGCATCTCGATCATGCCGCCCGACAAGCGGACGAGCACGGCGGAGCAGGTGAGCAGCCCCATGGCGGCGGTGATCGTGGTGAGCCGCCGGTGTTGGTGGACGACGACAGCGAGACCGGGGAAGGCGGCCACGAGGGCGGCCGCCGTGGCCGCGTAGAGCAACGACTCATGGCGAACGACGGCGAACAGGAACAAGGCCGGGACGTGGGCGGTGAGGAGGACCAGAATCCAGCGGTGGCGCTGGGCCCAAACCTCGTCGGGGAGTGGGCTGCCCGCAGGAAGCCACCGGCGCAGGCGATGGGTCCACGACTGACCACCGGTGACCTCGGAGCTCAGCGACAAGGCGCCGATGACGACCGTCACCTCGAGCAGCGAGGCCAGCAGGTCGGCCAGGCCGATCGCCTCGGGCCTTCGTGACCCCGGTCCGACGGGGAGGCCGGCGGTGCGAGAGGCGAGCCACACGGCCAACACGGCAGCGTTGCCGACGGCGCCCGTCCGCAGGAGCGCTCGGCTCGGCCGGCTCAGGATCAGACCGGCCCACGTCAGCTGGAGCACAGCCACGACCAGGAAGAAGAGGCCGAAGAGGGTGGCCTCCCGGAAGTGCTCGGGGCAGACCGTGAAGTGGATCAGACCGACCAGCAGCGAAACCCCGGCCAGCACCTCCCTCCCGTGTCTGGTCCCCCGCCCCGCCGTGGGGAGAGTGGCCGAACCCGAAGGTTTGTGCATGTGTTGTTCATCGGCCGGGTGGGGCGTGTTCTTAGTGTCCCAAAGGGGTTAGTCGTGAACTTTTCTGGGCGTCGCTACGGCCGGCGCGCTCGCAGCTCTGCCGCCGCCTGTTCGGGGGCCACGTCGCTGATGAAGGCGCCCGCCCCCAGCTCCGAGCCGGCCAGGTACTTGAGCTTGGTCGCCGAGCGGTGGATCGGCGTGAACTCGACGTGCAGGTGGCTGGCCGCCGACCAGTCCCCGCCGTCGGTCGGGGCTTGATGGACGGCCATGACGTATGGCAGGGAGAAGCCCCACAGGAGGTCGTACGTCCGGGTGACGGTCTCGAGCACGCCGGCCAGGTCGTCGCGCTCGCCGTCGTCGAGGTCGACGAGCGAAGGTCGGTGGACCCGGGACGCGATGTGGACCTCGTACGGGAAGCGGGGGGCGAAGGGCACGAAGGCCACGAAGCTGTCGTTGCCCGTGACCGCCCGCTGATCGTCGGCCACCTCGGCGGCCACGACATCACACAGGACACATCGCCCGGCCGCCGCCGCGGCTTCGAGCTCGAGCCGCGGGATGGGTGGGATCTCGGGATAGCCGTAGATCTGGCCGTGGGGATGAGAGAGGGTGACGCCGATCTCCTCGCCCTTGTTCTCGAAGATGAAGACGTAGGCAACCTCAGGCCGCGCCCCCAGTGCGGTGTAGCGCTCGGCCCACGTGTCGATCACGAGACGAGTCCGCTCGCGACCGAGCCCGGCGAAGGTGGCCTCGTGGTCGTCGGAGTAGACGACCACCTCGCAGGCCCCGGCGGCGGGGGCCACGGCATACAGGTCCGTCCCCGCCACCGACGGAGGTGGCGGCGAGGCCACCAGCGAGGGAAAGCGGTTGTCGAAGACGGCGATGTCGAAGCTGGGCTTGTGGATCTCGGTGACGAGACCGCCGGGACGGGTCGGGCATAGGGGGCACTGGTCGGGCGGCGGGAGGAAGGTCCGGTCCTGGCGATGGCCGGCGAAGACCCGCCACTGGCCGGTCAGCGGGTCGCGTCGCCGCTCCATCAACGGGCGAGACCCTGGCGGTCAGGCGCCGAGTCGGGCATAGGCGGCGCTCAGGGCGCGGTAGCTGTCGTCAGAGATCGCCTGCGAGACGTCCTTGGGATCGGAGTCAAGGAACACCCGGTCAATGCTCACGGCGATGACCGTGCGCTTCACCCGGTAGACGAACCGGAAGAAGGTCCCGTTGGCGTCTCGCACGCCCCCCGTGTCGTCGTAGCGGAACTGGTACGTCGTATAGACCTCGAAGCCCTGGGTGCCGACCCCGTCGGTCGTGGTCTGGCGGGTCTCGACGGAGTAGCGCTTGTCATTCTTCTTCTCCGCCGCTTCGAGCTCGAGTCGCCGGCACTCGATGAAGGCCGGAGACTTTCGGATGTCGATCCAACGCTGGGCCGCCGCTTCGTCGGCGAACGTCGTCGCCGCCGTGCTCAGGTAGTCCTTGGTGTCCTTGTAGTGGACCAGGGGCCCGATCTGGAAGGCGCCGGCTCCCAGCTCGAGAATGGGGCTGGCGGCCTGGGTGCCGCAGCCCTTCCGGTCGATGGTGCCGGCCTCGGCGCCCTTGTCGAGCACCCAGTTCGGCCCCAGGTCGGCAGCCATCAGCACGCCCTTCTTGGCCAGGTCGACGGTGGCGGGGTCGGCCGGCTTCTGGGTCGTCGAGGTGGTGGTCGTCACCTTGGGCTTGGCTGTGGGCGACGACCCGCCGCAGCCGGCCAGCGTGAGGGCGGCGACCATCACGGCAGAGGCGGATCGCACCAAGGCCATCAGGCTCGCTCCGCACGCGGGAGGGTGGCCTCGAAACGGGTGCAGCCGCCGACGCGCTCGTACCAGGCATCGCCGCCCGTGGCCTGGGCCAGGCTGCGAACGATCGACAGCCCCAGGCCCGTCCCTGTCGTGGCGCGAGTGGCCTCGTTCTCGGCCCGGGCGAAGCGCTCGAACAGACGCGGTTCGAAGTCGGCGGGGACGCCCTCGCCCTCGTCGATGACCGTGATCCGGGCCAACGGCCCGTCCCCCCGGGCCTCGATGGTCACGGGCGGTCCGCCGTAGCGAAGGGCGTTCTCGAGATAGTTGCCGATGATGCGGCGAGCGTGCTCGCTGTTGGCCATCACCGCCAACCCGTCCTCGACGTCGACCGCGACGGCGGCCGCCTGCTCGCCGAAGTCGTCGAGGACCGAGCGCACCAGGGCGGCGACGTCGAGGCGGACGGGCGCCAGCTCATCGGCCCCTGCGTCGATGCGCGACACCGTGAGCAGATCCTCGACCAGACGGGCCAGCCGGTCGCCGGCCCGCCAGATGGCACCGAGGTATTCGCGCTTGTCGTCGTCGGCCAGCTGCTCCCAGCGGTGCTCCATGGTGGCGGCGAAGCCGTGGATCACTGAGGTCGGCGTGCGCAGCTCATGGGACGCCACGGCGACGAACTCGCGCATGGCCTGGTTGGCCGCCACCAAGGCGGCCTCGCCCGCTCTGCGCTCGGTGACGTCGCGCATCGAGACCACGACGCCCTCGACCGGGCTGTCGAGGCAGTTCTTGGCGTAGGCCTCGACGTGGTGAAACGAGCCGTCGGCGTAGCGAAGGCGAAACTCGGCCAGCTCTTCGTTCCCGGCTTCGGCCAGGCAACGGGTGAAGGCCGAGATGGCGACCTCGGCGTCGTCGGGGTGGATGAAGTCGAAGGCGGCCGTCCCGTTGACGTCCTCGTCGTGACCAGTGAGCAAACCAGCGGCCCGGTTCGAGTAGCGGATGGTGCCGTCGTCGCCGATGACGGTGATCATGTCGGTCGTGTGCTCGAGCATGGCCTCGAGGCGGTCGACGAGGTCGTTGACGATTCCCGCGGCCACGCCGGTCTCGTGGTCGGGGGGCAGGGCCGAGAGGATGGACTGGGCCCACTTGAGGCGCTCCTCGGTGTTCTGCCCCGCCTCTGGGATCGTGGTGTCAGGCTCTGGCACTTGTCCCCTCGTTGGTCGGGCGTCGTGGGCCGGCAGGGCGCCGGACCCAGGGTAGGCGTCTCGCGACCTCAGCCCGCCCCGTCGGCGAAGGCGGCGATGATCTCGGCGAAACGCTCGACGGGCTCCGTCCCGCTGAGATCGGGCAGGTTGACGATGGCGGTCTGCACGCCGGCCTCGGCCAGCTGGCGGTAGTGGCCGATGTGATCATCGATGGTGCCGGCGTTGGTGCGCGCCGCGTAGGCCTCGGCCGCGATCGACTCCGGCCGCAAGCGCTCGATGGTCGCGGCCAGCTCGTCGGGGTCGTTCGCCGTGAGCGCGGTCGAGAGATGGGTGACCTCGATGGTCGAGGGGTCACGTCCCTCGGTCGCACAGTGGTCACGCAAGACGGTGAGCTTGTGGCGGACGGTGTCGGGGTCGCCGAAGAGATTGCAGGCGTCGGCGTAGCGGGCCACCAGGCGGAGGGTCTTCTTCTCGCCCGAGCCGCCGATCATGATCGGCACCTTGTCTTGCAGCGGTCGCGGGTACGACATGGCCTCGGGGACGTTGATGCGGCGGCCTTCGAAGGCGGGGCTTCCCTTGCCCCATAACAGGGGCAAGACCTCGAGGGCGTCTTCGAGCAGCTGGTAGCGCTCGGCGATGGGCGGGAACTCCCATCCGTAGGCCAGGTGCTCGCGCTCGAACCAGGCCGTGCCGATGCCGCAGGTCACGCGGCCGCCGGAGAGGACGTCGACGGTGGCCACGATCTTGGCCAGGTGGGCCACGTTGCGGTAGGTCACGCCCGTCACCAGCGGCCCGAGGCGGATGCTCGAGGTCTTGGCCGCGAGGAACGACAGCGTCGTCCAGCTGTCGAGCATGTCGAGCCACTCCCGTCCCACCTGCGGGATCTGGAAGAAGTGATCCATGACCCAGAGGCTGGTGAAGCCGGCCTGCTCGGCCGCCTGGGCGATGTCAGTGAGGCGGGTGGCCAGCTCGGGGGGGCCGCCCTCCCACGTGAAGTTGGGGATCTGCAGACCGAACTGCAGGGGCATCGGGTCCTCCTGTTGGCGGTGGGCCGCGGCGGGCGCGTCATGGAGCAGGGGCGGGACGAACGTGACGTCGTCGGGCCGGTGGACGCCGTCGAAGCCCTCGTCGCCGAGGGCGGCGTCGACCCGGATGAAGGCGGCGAGCTGATCGGTGAGCACCTTGAAAGGGACGGGTGTCGAACGGGCCTTGTTGCGGGCCCGGCACACCTCGGGCTCGGTGTCGAAGGCGACGATGTGACACGGCATGTGGTGGTGGCGGGCCCGTTCGAGCCACTTCTTCCGGCGCTTGTCGTCGAGGCCGAGGGTGTCGATGACGGTGAGCAGGCCGCGCTTCAGTCGGCGCTCGACGATGAGGTCGAGAGCATCGAAGGCGTCCTTGCTGGCCCGCTGGTCGTGCCGGCCCGTCCCCACCACCCCGCGCAGGTCGTCACTGGAAACCACGACGCCGGCCACACCCTCGAGCTGCTCGGCCGCCCACGTCGACTTCCCCGCGCCGGAAGGTCCGACGAGGATCACGACGCAGGGATAGGGCAGGCGCACGAGCGAGGCGATGCTACGGCGGGGTGCCCGCCGGCGCCGTGCCGTCAGTCGTAGATGGCTTCGATCCACCAGCGCCGGCCCTCGAGGACGGCGAGATAGGCGGCGCCGGTCGAGGTGACGAGCTGGAAGCGGGCTCGCCGGCGGTGGGCAGGCGGGTCCCACCACCGCTCGTCGATGGGCCACGGGCCGGCCCAGACCTCGATGTCGGCCCACCGGTCGCCCTCGACCGACACCCGGCGGGGCTCGGCCGGCAACAGACCTCGACCCGTCACGGCCACGGGATGGCCGTCGGCGTCGACCACCTCGGCTTGAAGGGGCACCGGCGGCACGATGGCCGGCGCGGGGGCGGGCACTCGGCCCGGCCAGGCCGGCCGTTCGGCGGTGGTCGTCCGTCCCGAGCGGGGCTCGGCGCGGGGCTCACCCCAGGGGACGCGGCCCACCTGCTCGGCGGGGCTGCGGGCTCCGGTGATGACGGCGGTGGTGACGGCGTCGGGACCGAGCATCCCCTGGACCCGGGCCAGGGCCCGTCCCGCTCGCTCGTCGCTCTCGGCCGCCCCGCCCCAGAAGCCGTTCTGCCGACCGCCGCCGCTCACCACCTCGTCGGGGATGAGGCGGAGGAGGGTCAGCCCGGCCGTGGGCTGGCCGACGCCGGCCGATCCGTTGAGCCAGCCGTCGAGCTGCCACCGCATCCGCTCGGCCATGGCCGCCGGGGTGAGGGGGCCCTCGTGGCGCCACACCCGCGACAGGGTCTCGCCGTGCTCGGTCTCGGCTTCGATGACGATGCGGGTGCAGGCCAGGCCCCGCTCGGTGAGCTCGCGGTCGAGGCGGTCGGCCAAGGCCTTGGCTGCGAAGGCGGCGGTGTCGACCCGGTCGGCGGGGGGGTCGATCTCGTGGGCCACGGCCAGGTCGGGCGGCGGGACGCGCGCCGCCACCGGCCGCTCGTCGAGGCCGCGGGCCAAGCGATGGGCCAGGGCCCCCTCGGTGCCGAAGCGGGCCAACACATCGGTGGCGGGCAGGGCCGCCAGGGCGCCCAAGGTGCGCAGGCCCAAGCGGCGGAGGAGGTCGACCAGCTCGGGGCGATCGACGGCCCCGAGCAGGGCGGAGACGGGGAAGGGGGCGAGGAAGGCGGGCGACTGGCCGGGGTCGACCAGCAGGCCGCGGCGGGCGGCGAGGGTGGCGGCGAAGGGCCCGTCGGCGATGCCGGCCCGGGCGTCGGGGGCGAAGGGCTCGACCTGCTGCGCCACCTTGTGGGCCAGGGCCTCGTCCCCCCCGAAGTAGCGAGAGGGCCCGAGGGTGGGGAGGGCGCACATCCCGGGGCGGAGGATCTCGACCCCAGGGGTGAGGGCCTCGACCGCCGCCACCGCCGGTTCGAAGGCGCGGGCGTCGCGGGCCGGGTCGCGCTCGAGGACGACCACCTCGGGGCAACGGGACTGGGCCTCGCGGCGGCGCAAACCCCGCTTCACGCCCTCGGCGCGCGCCGCGGCCGAACAGGCCACCACCCGGTTGGCAAAGAGGACAGCGACCGGCACGGTGGTCCCGTCGAACCCGGCCGCCACCACCGGCCAATCGGGGCACCACACCACCAAGGTCCGCACCCCACTCATGACCGCGGGAGCCAGAGGCGGGCCCGGCGCGAACCGGCGGCCTCGCCCCGTCCGCCCGACATCACCTCGAGACGGCGACGGGTCAGGTGGCCATGGCCGGCCCCCAAACCCTCCCACCGGCTGCGGGTGACCTCGAGGCGGACGTCGGCCTGGGGCCAGTCGCCGAGGGGCACGAGGACGGCGCGTCGCTCCCGGGCCCGGGCCGAGAGTCGGCGGGCGTCGCCGGCCTTGACCGAGCCCGGGGGCTGCACCACCACGACATCGAGGGAGTCGACGAAGGCCGCCGCCACTGCCGCCCACTCGTTGCCGGGCCAGGCCACGAGGGCCAGCCGGGCCAGGTCGATGCCGGCTTCGGCCGCGGCCACCAGCCCGAGTGAAGGGAGGCCGACCGCCGCGCACCACGAACCGGCCGACGACGGACCGGCCAGGAAGGCCAGGGCGAGCGAGGTGGCACCGGTGCCGGCGGCGATGGCGACCGTGGAGCCCCGGCGCACTCCCCTGCCGGGGAAGAGCGAGGCCAGCTCGGGCACCACCGGCAGGATCTGCTCGCGGGCCAGGGCGGTGGGCTTGGTCCGCTGGGCCAGGCCGCCGAGGGCCTGCAGGCGTTCGGCCGCCGGCGGCTTCTCGCCGGGCGAGGGCGACGCAGGAAGGGGGGAAGCGACCGCCACCCTCCCGACTCTACCGAACAGATGTTCCCACCGAAACCCGGCGGGGGATCAGGCGGCGGCGGGCTCCTGGGCGCCGCCCACCTCGAGATGGGCATCGGCCGGCAGGCGGCGGGCCTTGCGCACCAGCACGGCGCCGGCGACGAGGCTGGCGGCCAGGCTCATGACGGCCCCAAAGCCCATCGACACCCGGGGGCCGTAGGCCTCGGCGATGCGGCTGACCAGCGGGCCACCCAGTGGCGTGGTGCCGAGGAAGACGAGGGCGTAGAGGGCCATCACCCGTCCCCGCATCTCGTTCGAGCTGCCGAGCTGCAGAGTCGAGTTGGCGGTGGCCATGAAGGTCATGACGCCGACGCCGGTGAGAGGAAGGGCCACCATCTCCCAGGCCGTCGACGGGGCGATCGCCGCGCACAGCATGAAGAACCCGAACATGATCCCGGCCCCGGCCAGCAGCTTCGGCGTGGGCTTGCCCCGACCCGCCGTTATCAGGGCACCGGTCAACGAGCCGACCGCCAGGGCCGAGGTGAGAAGGCCGTAGAGGGCGGCGCCCCGATGGAAGGCGAAGTGAGCCATCAGCGGGAGGAAGACGGTGAAGTTGAGGCCGAACGTGCCGATCACCGCGACCAGCAGCAACGTCGAGCGACGGACGGGATCGGTCCACACGTAGCGGAGGCCTTCACGGATCTGGCCCTTGGCCCGAGCCACGCGCTCGGGGGTATGCAGCTCGGACGTGCGCATGGCGTAGAGCCCCCCGATGACGGCGAGGAACGACACGGCGTTGAGGGCGAAGCAGGGCCAGATCGCATTGAGCGAGCCGATCATCACGCCGGCCAGCGCAGGCCCGACGATGCGAGCCCCGTTGAACACGGCGCTGTTGAGACCCACCGCGTTGGCTACGTCTTCGTCGCCCACCATCTCGATGACGAAGGACTGGCGCGTGGGGTTGTCGATCACGGTGCCGAGGCCCATGAGCAGGGCGAACCCGTAGACCATCCACAGCTCGATCGCGCCGGTGAAGGTGAGGATCGCCAGCCCGCCCGCCACGAAGGCCATCCAGATCTGGGTGCCGATGAGGGCCCTGCGCTTGTCGAGGCGATCGGCCATCACCCCACCCCAGGCCCCGAACAGAAGCATGGGCAGGAACTGCAGGGCGACGACCAGTCCGACGGCGAAGCTCTTGCGCGGGTCGTTGTGGGTCAGCTTGAGGACGAGCTCGACCTGGGCCAGAGACTGCATCCAGGTGCCGGTGAGCGAGACGAGCTGGCCGAAGAAGAAGAGGCGGTAGTTGCGGATCGACAGCGAGCGGAACGTGGTGCGCGCCGCGTGTCGGACCTTCGTCATCGGATCTCTCCGTCGAGGAGGGCTTCGAGGAGCGGAAGGGCGTCGGCCAGCACGGCCCTTTCGTCGTCGGTCAGCTTGGACAGGCGGCGGGCGAGGAAGGCCGTCTTGCGGCTGCGGATCTTGTGGAGGAGCCGGCGGCCGACGTCGGTGATCTCGACGCGCGCGATGCGACGGTCGGCGGCGTCGATGACCCGCTCGACCAGCCCGGCGTCTTCGAGGCGACCGACGATGCGGGTCAGGCTGGGCGGGGCCAGTTGCTCGACGGCGGCCAGCTCACCGAGACTGATGGGCCCGGCCCGCTCGATGCTGGCCAGAGCCGACGCCATCGACGGGGTGAGGCCGGCGTCGGCCTGCTCGGACCGGAGGCGGCGGGCCAGGCGCACCAGTGCGAGGCGCAGGCGGGGCGCCAGATCGGTGGCCGCGATGCCAACCGGGTCAGAGGCGAGAGGGGTGTGCGACATATCAGTTCGCACAACTAATTAGCACAGCAAAGTATTCCGCGGCAAGCGGGACGGCCCGTCCGTCTTAAGGGAAGAGCCCCCTGGCCGCGATGGCGTCGGCCACTCGCTCGACGGCCAACCCGAAGGCCGCTCGCCGCAGCGACACGTTGAGGCTCTCGGCCTTCGACCAGACGGCGGTGAAGGCCTCGTCCATGCGCTGGCGGAGGCGCACGGCCACCGTCTCCTCGTCCCACGCGTAGCCCTGCCGGGACTGGGCCCACTCGAAGTACGACGCCGTCACCCCACCGGCGTTGGCCAGGATGTCAGGAACGCAGATGATGCCCCGCTGGTCGAGGACGGGATCGGCCTCGAGGGTGGTCGGCCCGTTGGCCGCCTCGACCACGACCTTGGCCCCGAGCCGACGGGCTACGTCCTCGTCGATGGCCCCGGCGAGGGCGGCGGGGACGGCCAGCTCACACTCGAGGGCCCACATGTCGTGCTCGGCGATGGGGTCGGCGGGCTCGAAACCGACCACCGAGCCAGTGCGCGACGCGTGCTCTGAGAGCTCGCCCGCGTCGAGACCGCCGGGGTTGTGGATGGCGCCGTGCACGTCGCTCACGGCGATGACCCGCATGCCGGCCGAGGAGAGGAGGAAGGCGAGGGGGCCGCCGACCTTGCCGAAGCCCTGGATGATGGCCCGTCCACCGGCGAACGGAAGGTCAAGGGCGTTGAAGGCAGCCCGTGCCGTCACGAGCACACCCGTCGAGGTGGCGCCGGAGTGGCCGAGCGTGCCACCGATGGCCAACGGCTTGCCCGTCACCGAGCCCGGGAGATCCTCGCCCATCACCATCGACAGGGTGTCCATGAGCCACGCCATCACCCGGCCGTCGGTGTTCACATCGGGCGCCGGGACGTCCTTGTCAGGGCCCAGCAACGGCGAGATCTCCCACGTGTAGCGGCGGGTCAGCCGCTCGAGCTCGCCCAGCGACATCACGGTCGGGTCGCAGCGCACACCACCCTTGGCTCCGCCGAAGGGGAGGTTCGCCACCGCCGTCTTGAACGTCATGCCCGCGGCCAGGGCCGTCGTCTCGAGAGCGTCGACGTCAGGGTGGAAGCGGATGCCCCCCTTGGCCGGGCCTCGCGTCGTGTCGTGGTGGACCCGCCAGCCGGTGAACACCTCGACACGGCCGTCGTCCATGCGCACGGGTACGGATACCTCGAGCACCCGGCGGGGTGAGCGCAGCATGCGGTGGATGTCGGGGTCGACGCCCGTCAGCTTGGCTGCGTCGTCGAGCCGGTCGAGGACGGCCGCCCAGGCCGCCGCGCCGGACATCAGGGGATGGAGGGCTGCACCCCGGGCCGGTAGTGGATGAAGAGCTCGCTGATGAGCTCCTCGATCCCGTCGGCCGTTGCGCCCTTGGAGAGATCGACGGTGATCTCGTTGGAGAAGATGTGCACGGCCTCGACGCCGCCCCGCTCGAACAGCAGGCGGGCCAGGACGTCGGGGGGCCGATCGCCGGCGGCGTCGTCGATCGAGCGATAGCGCTCGTGGCCCATGCCGGTGAGGCTGCGGTTGATCTCGAAGCGGACAATGCCCGGGGTGCGGGTTGGCTTCTGCACGACGGCGACTGGCTGGCCCATGGCGGGCAGAAGGTTAGCCGCAGGGCTGCCCGGCCCGGCGTGGTGGCCTAGGTAGGCTCGGCCGATGTTCGAGGTGCGGCAGCGAACGCCCGTCCCGTGGCGGACCATCTGGGCGACCATCGGGTCGGTCGTCGTCACCTACCTGGTCTGGAAGATCGTGGGCCACGTCAGCCGGGTCCTGACGTGGATCGTGGTGGCCCTGTTCTTCGCCGTCATCCTCGGCCCGGTGGTCGACTTCCTGCAGCGCAAGCTCCACCTGCGCCGGGCCGTTGCCACCCTGCTCGTGTTCATCGTGGGCCTGGCCGCCCTGTCCGCCATGATCTACGCCTTCGTCCGCCCCCTGGTCGACCAGTCCCAGAAGTTCGCGGACAACTTCCCGACGTATGTGGCCGACGCCCGGGCCGGGCGGGGCTCGGTCGGCCACCTGGTGAAGCGCTTCAACCTCGACGAGCGCGTCGCCAACAGCCAGGACACGGTCAAGAAGAGCCTCAACAATCTCGGCAAGAACAGCCTCAAGATCGTCAAAGGCGTCGGGACGGCCGTGGCGGCGACCCTCACCATTGCCGTGCTGACCTTCTTGATGATCCTCGAGGGCCCCGTCATCCTCGAGGGCTTCCTGAACGCCCTCGAGCCACCAAGACGGCGGCGCATCGCCCGCGTGGCGAACGACGCCTCGAAGGCCATCACCGGTTACATGGCGGGGAACCTTCTCATCAGCGCCATCGCCGGCAGCGCCACCTTCGGATTCCTCGCCATCACGCGGGTCCCCTTCGCCGGGGTGCTGGGGCTCTGGGTGGCCTTCGCCGACCTCATCCCCATGGTGGGCGCCACCCTCGGCGCCATCCCCACCGTGTTAGTGGCCTTCCTGCACTCCACGACAGCCGGCATCGCCGCCATCATCTTCTTCATCATCTACCAGCAGTTCGAGAACCACGTCCTGCAGGTCTCGATCATGTCGCGCACCGTCGCTCTCAACCCTCTCGCCGTCCTCGTCAGCGTGCTGATCGGCGTCGACCTCTTCGGCTTCCTCGGCGCCCTGCTCGCCATCCCGGTGGCGGGTGTGATCCAGGTCATCGGCCGCGACATCTACGACACTCAGCGAGGCGAGCTCAAAGACGAGCCCACGGTGGGCGAGGACGAGATTCCTGTGTCGGCGGTCAACGGCGGCGAGGCCGACAGATTCGACACGGGGGGTCCGAATGCCGAGTGAGGTCATCGAGGTCGAGGGCCACATCATCGATTCGCTGATCCTGCCCAAGGTCCTCGAT
Source organism: Actinomycetota bacterium (assembly GCA_030838265.1). GTDB lineage: Bacteria > Actinomycetota > Acidimicrobiia > Acidimicrobiales > BP-101 > BP-101. Next base: position 16,362 of record JAUTXA010000065.1, read on the forward strand.
GTCATCGTCGGTCTCGGGGCCGACTACGAGATGCTCGAGGTGAAGATCGGCAAGACCAACCTCGACATCAGCCGGGCTCGCCTCGAGGTGCGGACGGCCGACGAGGCCTCGCTGGCCGAACTGCTGGCCCAGCTGCAGGTGCACGGGGCCAACCCGGTCGAGACCGACGACGCCGAGGTCGTGACGGCCGATCGCGATGGTGTGCTTCCGCCCGGCTTCTACTCCACCACCAACCTGCCCACCGCGGTGCGCATCGACGGGCGGTGGCACGACGCCGAGAACCCGGAGATGGACTGCGGGCTGGCCATCCTGGGGGACGGGCGCATCCGCACCGTCCCCATGCACCGGGTCAGGGCGGGCGACCGCATCGTGGTCGGGCGCGACGGCGTGCGGGTGGCGGCGCCCGAGAGGCCGCGGGGCAGCAGCCCGTTCGAGTTCATGAACTCCGACGTGTCCTCTGAGAAGCCCAAGGGGGTGCTCGTGGCCGACGTGGCCAACCGCATCCGCGAGGCCAAGGAGCGCGGCGTGCGGGTGCTGGCGGTCTGCGGCCCAGCCGTCATCCACACCGGGGCCGGCCCCGGCATCGCCACCCTGGTCCGCGAGGGGTGGGTCGACCTCCTCTTCGCCGGCAACGGCTTCGCCACCCACGACATCGAGTCCAACGTCATGGGAACGTCGCTGGGGGTCTCGGTCCTCGAGGGCCACCCCACCGAGCACGGCCACAGCAACCACCTGCGGGTCATCAACGAGGTGAGGCGGTACGGGTCGATAACGGCGGCCGTCGAGGGCGGCTACATCGACGGCGGCGTCATGTTCGAGTGCGTGCAGCGCGAGGTGCCCTTCGTGCTGGGCGGGTCGGTGCGCGACGACGGACCGCTGCCCGACGTCTACACCGACGTGGTCGAGGCGGCCGACGCCATGCGCTACCTGCTGCCCGGTGTCGGCGTGGCCTTGATGCTGGCGTCGACGTTGCACGCCATCGCCACCGGCAACCTGCTGCCGGCCGGGGTCGAGACCTACTGCGTCGACATCAACCAGGCCGTCGTCACCAAGCTGGCCGATCGGGGCAGCCACCAGGCCCTGGGCATCGTCACCGACGTGGGCCTCTTCGTCGAGGGGCTGTGCCAGCACCTCTGCCCGACGCCCCCCTCGTGACCCAGCTGTCGTGGGGCCGGCGCTATCTGATGTGCCCGCCCGAGCACTTCGGGGTGCTGTACGAGATCAACCCGTGGATGCACAAAGAGGTCGCCGTCGACCGCGACCGGGCCCTCAGCCAGTGGGAGTCCCTCGTCGCCGCCCTGCGCGCCGCCGGGGCCGACGTCGAGCTGCAGGAACCGCACCCGGATGTTCCCGACCTGGTGTTCACGGCCAACGCCGGCATCGTCAACGACCGCCAGTTCGTGCCTTCACGCTTCAAGCACCCCGAGCGGCAAGGCGAGACGCCCTTCGACATCGAGTGGTTCGAGGCTCACGGTTACGAGGTCGACGAGCTGCCGCTCGGGGTCTCGCACGAGGGCGCGGGTGACGCCCTGCCCTTCGGCTCGGTGCTGGTGTCGGGCTACCGCTTCCGCTCCGACGCCGCGTCCCACGCCTATCTCTCGAAGATCACCGGCGCCGCGGTGCGGTCGGTCGAGCTGGTCGACGAGCGGCTCTACCACCTCGACCTCACCTTCTGCCCCCTCGACGAGCGGAGGGCGATCATCGCTCCGATGGGATGGGACGCGTACGGCCGCAAGGTGATGGAGGCCCTGGTTGCCGAGCCCCTCGTCCTCGACGACGACGAGGCCTTGGCCTTCTGCGCCAACTCGGTCGTGGTGGGCACCAACATCGTCATGCCGTCGTGCCCGCGGCGCGTGGGGCGCCAGCTCGAGGCCTGGGGCTTCTCGGTGGCCACCTGCGACGTGAGCGAGTTCCTCAAGGCCGGGGGAGGGTGTCGCTGCCTCACCCTCGCTTTGGACGTGAGCCTCGGCTAGCGCTCTCGTCCTGCCCGTCCTGCCTCCGCCGACGAGCGGGTCCTGTCCCTCCGGGTCCTTCCCATCCTGGGTCCCTCCCGCCTGGCGGCGGGTCCCTCCCAGGCGGGCCCCTCCCCACGGGCCACCCGCTCGCCGGCTGCGCCGGCGTTCTCGGCGTGCCACGTCGCGAACCACTGCGGGGGGGATTCGGTCTGGCGCGTGGGGCGGCCGTCGTTGCCGGGGCTCGGTGTGCCCTTCGGTCTCGCGTCCTCCGGTCCTTGTGCGTGAAACATCACGGGATGACGTTTCACGCGCAGAGAGCAGGGGCGGGGGGGACGGGCGGCGGCCGCGCTCGGTCGCTGGGCGGGGGTGTGGTTAGCGGGGTTCGAGGATGACGACGGGGATGTCGCGGTCGGTGCGCTGCTGGTAGCCGGCGTAGCCCTTGTAGGTCCCGGTGATCTGGGGCCACAGCTCGTCCTTCTCGGCCTTGGTCGCGGTGCGGGCCTTCATCGGCTTGGTGCCACCGTCGATGGTCACCTCGACATCGGGGTTGGCCTCAAGGTTGAGGAACCAGGTCGGGTGCTTGGGGTCGCCGCCCTTCGAGGCCACGATGACGATGCGGTCTTCGTCCTTCACCGGGGTGGTGAGCATCGTCGAGCGACGCTGGCCCGACTTGCGACCCGTGGTGTGGAGGATGAGCACCGGCATGCCCGCCACCCGCCCGCCCAGGCGGCCCTGGGTGGCCTTGAAGATGGCCTCGTGAAAGCCCGTCACCACCTTGAAGAGCTCATTCTTGAGGTCGGTCATGGTCCCGACTCTAAGGCAGGTGCGCACACCGTTCAGGGCGAATCCTCCCTAAATGCGAACTCGTACCGGCGCCAGCGCTGTCGCCGCCCTGCTCACCGTCGCCCTCCTCGCCTCCGGGCCGGCCCGGTCGGCCGACACCCGCCGAAAGGCGACGCCGGCGGTCCACGGTCCGTCCCTGGTGGCCGTCAAGGTCGCGAACCAGTCGGACGCGGCGCGGCTGGCGTCGGCCGGGTTCGACCTGGCCGAGGCCCGCACCGCCGACGCCATCAAGATGGTGGCCTGGCCCGGCGACGCGGCTCGTCTGACGGCCATGGGCTTCCACTTCACCACTCTCATCGCCGACCTCGACACCGAGGGACGCGACGCAGGCGTCGGTGCCGCGCCGGTGGCGGCCAGCGCGACGACCGGCGGACCGAACCAGGGCGACTACCGCCACCTGGCCGACTACGACCGCGAGCTGCGCGACCTGGCCGCGACGTATCCCGATCACGTCCGCCTCTTCACCGCCCCGTTGCAGACGGCCGAGGGGCGAACCGTCACCGGCGTCGAGATCGCCAAGGACGTCAACGCCACGGACGGACGGCCCGTCTCGTTCATCATGGGACTGCATCACGCCCGGGAGTGGCCGTCGGGTGAGGTCACCATGGACTTCGCCAACGAGCTGGCCCGGTCGTTCGGCACCGACCCCCGCATCACCGCCGACCTCACCGCCACGCGCGTGCTCGTCGTCCCGGTCGTGAACCCCGACGGCTTCAACTGGTCGCGTGAGTACCCCGTCGAGCTCAGCCAGGACTACGAGTCGGTCGTCGCCGGCGGCGAGGGGGCGTACTGGCGCAAGAACCGCCGCGGCCCCGGCACCGGTACCGTCCCGATGTCACCGCTCGCGTACGGCGTCGACCCCAACCGCAACTATGGCTACCACTGGGGCTCGGGGACGCTGTGCTGCATGGACTACACCTCGGCCAACCCGACCGACCAGACCTACCAAGGCGATGCCGCCTTCAGCGAGGCCGAGTCCGAGAACATCCGCCAGATCGTCCTGCGCCACCAGGTGATGACCCTCATCACCAACCACACCTTCTCGAACCTGGTGCTCTGGCCGTGGGGCGACACCCAACTCAAGCCGCCGGACATCGCGGCCATCAAGAACCTCGGCAACAAAATGGCCGCGGTCAACGGCTACACGCCCCAGCAGGGCATCAACCTCTACCCGACGACGGGCAGCACCGAGGATTGGGCCTACGCGGCCGAGGGCACCTTCGGCTACACGTTCGAGCACGGCACCTCGTTCCATCCCACCTACACCTCGACCTTCCCGGCCATGTACCAGCACAACCGGGGCGCCTTCCTGCTGGCGATCGAGGCGGCGGCCGACACCACCCTGCACGGGGTGATCAACGGGACGGTCCGCGACAGCGCGGGCTCGCCCGTCAGCGCGACCCTCGAGCTCACCAGGACGGGGCAGATGGCGCTCGATCAGCCGACGGGGGCGATGCTCACCGACACCGTCGACACCATCATGACGGCGGCGGCGGACGGCCGGTTCACCTGGCACGTGAACCCCAGCACCCGGCCCGTGGCCAACGGCCCCGAGACCTACCAGCTCACCGTGTCGGCGCCCGGTCACGGCCCGGTCGTCACCTCCGTCTTGATCAAGCGGGGCCAGACCGTCGACCTCGGCACCATCAACCTCGGCTAGAGAGCGAGGCGCACGGCTTAGGTGACGCGGCGGGGAGGCGGCACCGGCACGGCGCCCGACTGGGCCAACGTCCGCAGCCGATCGAGGGCGTCCCACACGTCGACGAACCGGGTGTAGAGCGGCGGGAAGCCAAGGCGGATGGCATCGGGCGCCCGGTAGTCGGGCACCACGCCAGACCGTTCGATGAGGGCGTGGCAGAGGCCCCACGCCTCGGGGTGCTCCACGGTGAGGTGGCCGCCCCGGCGGTCGGGATCGCGGGGTGAACCGAGCGTGAAACCGAGCGGCGCCAGCCACGCGTCGAAGCACTCGACCGCCACGGCGGTCAGGGCGGTCGACTTGGTCCGGATGGCATCGACGCCGGCCTCGGCCACCAGCGCGGCGCCGACTTGGGCTGCGACCAGGCCGAGGACGGGCGGCGTACCTGTCTGGGTTCCGCCGATGCCAGGGTCGGGGTCATAGCTGCCGCTCATCCCGAACTGCTGGCGCTGGCCGAACCAGCCCCAGATGGGCTGGCGCAGCTCGGGCTGCAGGGACCGGCGCACGTAGGCGAAGGCCGGGGACCCGGGCCCGGCGTTGAGGTACTTGTAGGTGCAGCCGACGGCCAGGTCGACGCCGGCCGACTCGACGTCGACGGGGACGATGCCGACCGAGTGGCTGAGGTCCCAGAGCACCAGAGCGCTGACGGCGTGGGCCCGTTCGGTGATCTCAGCCAGGCGGGCGATGGCCCCGGAGCGGTAGTCGACGTGGGACATGACGAGCAGGGCGGTGTCGGGCGACAGCGAGTCGGCCAGGGCGTCGACCTTGGGCCCGGCAACGGGATCGGCGGTGAAGAGGCGCAGCTCGAGGTCGCGGGCACGGGCCAAGCCCTCGAGCACGAAGCGGTCCGTCGGGAAGTCGTCGGCGTCGGCCACGATGACCCGCGCCGCGGGCCGGGCGTCGAGGGCGGCCGAGGCCAGCTTGTAGAGGTTCACCGTGGTCGAGTCGGTGACGATGACCTCGCCCGGGCGGGCTCCGATCAGCCCGGCGATGAGGTCGCCGACGTGGGTGGGCAGGTCGATCCACGACTCCCACGAGCCGACCAGGCCCGTCCCCCACTCGTCGGCCACGACCTGCGCCAGCCGGGCGCTCGTCTCGCAAGGCAGTCGCCCGAGCGAGTTGCCGGCCAGGTAGATCGGCTCGTCGTCGACGACGAAGCGGGCCCGCATCCCGGCGAGCGGGTCGGCGGCGTCGAGGGCTGCGGCCGATTCCCGGCTGTCGACCGTCACGGCAGGCGCGCCACCACCGCGGCCCAGGCCGACGAGCCGGGCTGGAGGTGCTCGAAGTGGCCGACGCCGCGCAGGGCCACCAGCTCCACCTCGTCACCAGCCGCCGCGGCCCGCACCTGGTAATCCTGGGCCAAAACGAGGGGCACGTGCTCGTCGGCCTCGCCGTGAACGAGGACCTGCCCGACGCCGAGGGGAAGATGCTCGGCGGGCGAGGCGTCGGCGACCAGCTCGGGCACGTCGGCCGGCCGGTGGCCCAGCAGGCGCCGCACCGCCCCGTCCCCCAGCCCCAGGCCGTCGGCCGCCACCAGGTCGCACACGCCGGCCTGACTGAAGACGCGCCGCAACGGCACCGGTGAGCGGCTGGCCAGATGCAGGGCGAGGTGACCCCCGGCCGAGTGGCCGACGGCGACAACCGTGGTGAGATCGAGAGGCAGCCCGTCATCGGCCAGCTTCTGCAGGTGGGCGGCGGCGGCCACCACGTCGTCGCCGGTCGCCGGCCAGCCACCCCCGGCCCGCCAGCCGACGCGGCGATACTCGATGTTCCAGGCCGCCCATCCGCGGTCGACCAGATCGACGCAGATGGGGTCCATGAGGTGGCGGTCGTAGGCGGCCATCCAGAAGCCACCGTGGATGACGATGGCCACGGGGAAGGGCCCGTCGCCCTTCGGAAGGTAGAGATCGGCGACCTGGCTGCGGTGGCGCCCGTAGCGATGCTGACGGACCTTCATCATCCGGGGCGCCTCATCGGGTGACAGGCTGTCACGCATGAACTTCATCGGTGGCAAGTGGGTGCCGGCACGCCGCGGCCGCACCATGGAAGACCGGAACCCGGCCGACGCCGACGACCTGCTGGGCGAGGTGGCCCGCAGTGACGCCGGCGACGTGGCCGACGCGGTCGAGGCGGCCCAGGCTGCCTACGCCGAGTGGTTCGCCACCCCGATGCCCAAGCGGGGCGACATCATCCGCCGGGTCGGCCACCTCCTCGAGGAGCAGAAGGACGACGTCGCCGCCTTCATGACGAGGGAGATGGGCAAGACCCTGAAGGAGGCGCGGGGCGACGTGCAGGAGGGCATCGACTTCGCCCACTACATGTCGGGCCAGTCGCGCTCCCCCATCGGCGACACCATCCCTTCCGAGCTTCCCCGGAAGCTGTCGATGACCATGCGCCACCCCATCGGCATCGTCGGGCTCATCACGCCGTGGAACTTCCCCATCGCCATCCCGACATGGAAGGCGTGGCCCGCCCTGCTGGCCGGGAACTGCGTGGTGCTGAAGGCGGCCGAAGACACACCGCTCTGCGCCCAGAAGCTGGTCGAGCTGTGCGCCGAGGCCGGTTTGCCGGCAGGGGTCCTCAACCTCGTCCAGGGCACCGGCGAAGAGGCGGGGGCCGCACTCGTCTCCCACCCCGACGTGCGGGCCATCTCGTTCACCGGCTCGCTGGAGACGGGCAAGATCATCGCCGCCGAGTGCGGGCGCCAGATGAAGCGCTACTCGATGGAGCTGGGCTCGAAGAACGTCACCATCGTGATGCCCGACGCTGACATCGACCTGGCCGTCGAGGGCATCGCGTGGGGCGCCTTCGCCACCAGCGGGCAGCGCTGCACGGCCACCTCGCGCGTCGTGAACCTGCACCCCGACTTCGCCGATGCTCTCGTCGCCAAGGTCAAGACCTACAAGGTGGGGCCCGGCTCCGACGAGTCGGTCGACCTGGCTCCCCTCATCAACCGCACCCAGCGCGACCGCGTGCTCGAGTACATCCGGGTCGGCCAAGAAGACGACGGGGCTCGCATCCTCACCGGCGGTGAGCCCCTGAGCGACGGCGTGCTGGCCAAGGGCAACTACATCGCCCCCACCGTGTTCACCGACGCCACCCCCACCATGCGCATCGCCCAGGAGGAGATCTTCGGGCCGGTCACCGCGGTGATCCCGGTGGGCAACCTCGACGAGGCCATCGCCGCCGCCAACTCGACGACCTACGGGCTGTCAGCGTCGATCTACACCAACGACATGACGGCGGCCATGCGGGCCGTGACCGAGCTCGAGTTCGGCATCGTCTACGTGAACGCGCCGACGATCGGCGCCGAGGTGCAGATGCCGTTCGGGGGGATGAAGTCGACCGGCAACGGCTTCCGCGAAGCCGGGCCCCACGCCATGGACGAGTTCAGCGAGACCAAGGCGGTCTCCATCGACTTCAGCCACCAGCTCCAGAAGGCGCAGTTCCGACCCGGCGAGTAGGCGGGCTGAGGGGACGGCGTCTAGGGCCGGCGGCCGAGCATGGCGAGGAGGCGGGTCTGCGCGTCGGCGTCGGGTGGAACTTCGAAGTCGCTGCCGAATGCGCCGCTGCCCTGCAACAGTTCGGCTTGCGGCTCGACGACGGCGATGCAGGCCTCGACGAGCTCGGGATCGAGGTCGGTGCTCTGTCCGGTGGCCTTGGCCAGATCCCAGCCGTGGATGAGCACGTCGATGAAGCGGTGGCCGGCGTAGATCGAGCCCGGCACCGGGCCGTAGGAGACGAGCACTGGTCGCTCCATCGCCCCCGCGTCGTTGAACGCGGCAGCCGCAGCCTTGGCCGACGCGTCGT
>JAUTXA010000086.1 GCA_030838265.1 Actinomycetota bacterium
GCCCGGTTGCGGACGTCGAGCTTGCGGAAGATCTCTTGCACGTGGGACTTGATCGTGTTTTCACTCAGGTGCAGCTGAGTGGCGATCTCTCGATTGCGGTAGCCCTGGCTGATCAGCTCGAGGATCCGCCGCTGCGACGCGCTGAGGTCCGGAGATGCAGGATGCACCGGACCGGCCCGTAGCTCGTCGAGCATCCGCCCGGCGATGACGGGGGACACTGCCCCCGCGCCTCGGGAGACGGCGCGGATGGCTTGCTTCAGCTCGAAGCGGGCGATGTCTTTGACGACGTAGCCGTGGGCGCCCGACGCCACGCACTCCCTGAGGAGCTCCTCGTCCGAGTACGACGAAACGAACAGGACCCGCATGTCGGGGTAGCGGCCGAGGAGCCGGCGGCAGGCCTGGGGCCCTGCCACTCCGGGGAGCTGGGCATCGAGGAGCACGACGTCGGGCGCGGTCCGCTCGACGAGCTCGAGCAGGTCGTCGGCCGACGCCGCTTCGCCGACCACCTGCAGATCGTCGTCGCGGGCCAGGATCGACTTGAGGCCCTCTCGCACCATCTCGTGGTCGTCGACGAGCAGGATGCGGATCACTGCCTGGTCCGTACGCCGGTGTTCGTCCAACTGCGACATTTCCTGCCATCCTTCGCCCCCGGGTGGGTGCTTGTCAAGTGCCTGTGTCATGTGACATAGTCAGTCGGGCTAGGGCCTCCTGGCCGAGGCGGGCACCCAGGGCGGAGGTTGCGTGGAGTTGTCGAGGGTCGGTGAGAACCTGAGGGCGGCACGAGGCCGTCTGGGGTGGAGCCGCGAGGCGTTGGCGTTCCACTCCGGCGTCAGCTGGTCGGCCATCGCCCAGATCGAGTCGGGCCGGCGCCGAGATCTCCGTCTGACCAGCCTGTCGGCTCTCGCCGGGGCGTTGGGCGTGAGCACCGACTACCTCATCGGGATTCCGGCGGCGGGCGGCGCGCCGAACCACTTCGAGCACCGAGTCCTATGCTACGGATCCGACGACGAGTTCCTCGCCGCCGCTCTTCCGTTCCTCGCCGCCGGACTCCAACAGTCTCAATGCGTCGTGGCGATCGCGACCGAGCCCAAGGTCCGGTTGGTGCAAGAAGCCCTGGGCGAGAGCGCGGGGCAGATCGAGTTCTCGGGCTGGGACGAGTCGTATCGTTCGCCCGCCGAAGCGCTCGGCCTCTACCGAGACCTGGTGAATCAGCGCTTCGCGGAGGGAGCGACCTGGGTCCGGGTGCTAGGCGAGGCGGCGTGGGCCGGCGAAAGCGACGCCGAGATCGCGGCGTGGACCCGCTACGAATCTCTCGTCAACCTCGCCTTCGCTTCGTCGCCGGTCACGTTCATGTGCACCTACGACGAGAGGCTGTTCTCGCCGGAGAGGATCGAGGACGCACGCCGGACGCATCCCTTGCTCGTCGATGCCGGCGGAGTGGCCGCCAGTCCGGCCTATCGCGAGCCTGCCGACTTCCTGCTCGAGCCCTCCTAGCTCGCCTTTCTCCCGGCTCTGGCCTGCTTGGCCGCATACATCGAGGCGTCGGCCGCGGCGAGGAGGTCGATCGCCTCACCGGCCGATGTCCAGGCCACGCCGATGCTGGCGGAGATGGCGACCGTGATGTCGCCGATGGTGGCCGGGCCTTGCAGCTTCTGCGACATCCGTCCGGCGAGGACGAGCATGGCCTCCTCCGAACCGATCCGCGGGGCGATCACCACGAACTCGTCGCCGCCCAGGCGGCCGAGCAGGTCCTGAGCCCGCAGTGCACCGTGGAGCCGACTGGCCACCACCTCGAGGACCACGTCGCCGATGGCGTGGCCGCGGGCGTCGTTGATGTGCTTGAAGCTGTCGAGGTCGATGAAGAGCAGGCCGACGCCGTCGCCGGGAGCGATGGTCGCCAACGCGGCGTCGAGGGCGGCCAGGGTGCCGGCTCGGTTGAGGCAGCCCGTGAGGGCATCGGTCATAGCCCGTTGCTCCAGCGTCTGGCGAAGCAGGCTGGCCTCGGTGACGTCGGCCACGCACACGACCCCGCCGCTCACCTCACCGTCGTCCGCTAGGACAGGACGGATCGTCCACTCGAGGTGGCGAGTCTCGCCGTTGACGTCGGCGTCGTGGATGACGAGCTTGCTGCCCGTCCCGTCACGGAACAGGGCAGTGAAGGCAGCGGCGAGGTCAGGCGACTCCAGCGCACCAAGCGCCGCCAGCCCCAACACTTCGCTGGGCCGGCGCGGTGCGAGCAGTTCGGTGAGGCGGGTGTTGGCCTGCTCGACGCGACCGGACGTGTCGAACTTGGCCACCCCGACCGGCAGCGTCTCGGTCAGGAGGGCGAGGAGCTCGGTCTCGGCGGCCAGGGCGTCGGTCGCGGCGACCTCGGCGGAGATGTCGAACATGTCGAGCTGCACCTCGCCGTGGCCGTCTCCGTCGATGCTGTTCGTCAGCGTGACCTCGACCCAGAGGTTCGACTCGTCGGCACGCACGACCCGACATCGCCACCGCAGGGCGACGCCGCGTTGCCCTTTGGCGGCCACCCACATGACGATGCCCGCATCGCGGTCGTCAGGGTGGAGATGGGAGATGATGGGCTCGCCGTCGAGCGGATGGAGGCGCCCGAGCAGGGCGAGCATCGAGGGGCTGGCGCTGAGGATCTCGCCGAACCCATTGCATTGGGCTGTCCCCACCCGCGGGCTGGCGATGATCGGCGTCGGCGCCGGCGTGGGTGCCACCGCGTCGCCGGCGCTGGGCACGATGAGAATCACGGTCGTCCCCTCGCCATCTCTGATTTCGACGAGGTGGAGCTGGGCCGGCTTGCCGTCGCGAAGGCGCACGGCTCGGACTGCGGTCCCTTCCAGGCGGGCTTCCATCCCGACGTCGGTGACGAGCCAGGCGTCAGCGGTGGCCACGAGCTCAACGATGGCCCCGCCCTGCAGGGCGGCGTGCCCGTCGAGCGAGATTCCCGCCGAGGCCAGCAGCCCGCGGGCGTCGCTGACGTTGCGGGCCCGATCGAACATGCCGACGGCGCAGCCCGGGTTGTTGGCCATGAGGCTCCGGACGTGGGCCAGTCGCTCAGCCGTGATCGATGGGACGCCTACGAGGTCGCGCGTTGCCATTGCAAATCGAATCGTCGCCGCCGGTCGCCACCTGTCTGTCCGACCCCGACTGTTGGGCCAGCGTTGGGCCGCGCTGGCGTCAGGGAAGGAGCTCGGCCAGCCTCAGTTCGTCGATGGCCCGGGAGTTCCGGTTGAGCATGCAGTCGAGGAGGCCGGTCTGGCGCGAGTCGCCGAGATCCATACCCCGACTGGCGACGACCGGGTAGACGAGACAGAAGAGGGCGGCCTTGCGATAGTCGTCCCACATGCGATCGAGATCGTCGGCCGCCACGCCCGCGGCGCGGAGCCCGTCGACCCACCGGTCGAACAGGGCGCGTTCGTTCACTGACGCCACATCCGGCTCGAGGCTTTGGGTGACGAAGTAGGCCAGGTCGTAGGCGCCGGACCCGGTGCCGATCAGCTGGAAGTCGAGCAGGGCGACAGATCCGTCGGGGGCGAACAGGATGTTGTCGGCCCGGTAGTCGCCGTGGGCCATGGTGGTCGGCGCCTGGCTGAGGTCGGTGAGCAGTCCGCCCATCACGTCCAAGTACTTCGCCCCGACGGCGAGGACGGGCTCGGGAACATCGAGGCCGGTGACGACTTTCTCCCATCCCTCGGCCCACACCATCGGAAGGATCGCCGGGTAGATGGGGTCACCCAGGCTGATGGTGAGGCCGGCGTCGGCCATGGCATCGGCCTTCCCCCACCAGGTCGCGTGCCAGGCGGCCAGCTCGTCGACCGCCTGCTGGGCATCGGCCAACGCCATGCCCTCGACCTGGTCGACCGGTCGCAACCCGCCCAGATCCTCGAGCACGAGGACGAAGGCGCTCGACTCTGGGTCGACGACGCCGAAGTGGCAGGCCGGCACGCGGATCGGTGAGGTGGCAGCCAGCTCCTCGAAGAACCGGACCTCGCGGATGTACATCCGCAGGACGGACGAGGTGAACACGGCGGCCGGATCGAGCGCCGGCAGCTTGACGACGACCGAGGACGGGCAGTCGGTGCCGCCGGTCAAGCGCAGCCGGTAGAGACCGCTGCTCACGCCGACCCCGACGCCGATCTGCTCGGTCGCCACGGTCGTGACATCGAAGCCGGCGGCGTCGGCCAGCCACCCCGGCGTCACCTCGTCGATCGTTGCAGGGATGGGCGCGGTCATGGCCGGCTCAGGCCAGCGAGTCCCAGAACGATGTCAGGATCGGGGCGGCCACGTCCGGCGCCTGATAGGGCCAGAAGTGCCCGGCACCTTCGAGGCGCTCGAAGCGGGCGCCCAACGCCTCGGCGACCTCCTTGGCCTGCGCTTCGCCACCGAACGGATCGTCGGTCGGCGACAGGACGAGCCCGGGGGCCTTGGTCGGCGCCCACGGGCCCCAATGATCGTGGGGGTTCGGCGTGGCTGATCGGTAGAGCGCGAGGATGCAACCGCCCATCGTGGCGTCGCCCGCGGCCGCCATCTCGAGCGCGTCGTCATGGGGTACGCCCATGGCCTCGAACAGGGGGGCTCGATCCTCGGCCGACATCGAGTTCTGGGCCTCGACGAACGCCTCGCCCTCGCCCGGCGTCTGCCAGATCTTGCCGATGTCGTGCCACTCGTAGTCGGGGTGGGCGATGTTGCCGATGTCGGCCACCCACGAGTGCAGCCGATCGCCGTAGGCGGTGGCGACTCGGTACGTGAGGCCCGCGCCCCAGTCGTGTCCGACCAGGTCGACAGGTTCGTCGATGTGGTCGAGCTCGCCGAGGAGCCACTCGACGTAGTCGTCCTTCGAAGCGCCGAAGCCGTCGGGTCTCGGACATCCGAACCCCGGAAGGGCCAGGGCCACCGACTCCCGGCCGATGGCCTTGCGGACCTTGTCCCAGATGACTGCTGTTTCCGGCACCCCGTGCACGAAGACGATCACGCCGACAACCTACGGGTTTTGGCGGGCCGCCATCCGGGCCCGAACCTCGGGCCGGCGCAGCGGGGGGACCTTGGTGGGTGGCGAACGCCGGGCCGGCAGCACGCCGAGGAGTCGACCGGTGGCCGCCGCCACCGCCTGGACGGCGGCGGCGAACTCGTCCTCGGCTCCGGCCGGCGGCTTGGGCAGGCCGCTCACCTTCCGGATGTACTGGAGGGCGGCGGCGTCGATCTCGTCGGTGGTGGCGGGCGGCTCGAGGCCCCGAAGCTCGGTGATGTTTCGACACATGGGTCCACGGTAGGGCGGCCTAGCGCCGCCTGAGGGTTTCCCGCCTGGTGGGCCGGGTAAATCGGCCAAAAGCCTGCCCGTTCACGGGGCCGAAACATCGATCGAGTAGAGAGGGCCCGTGGGAGACCTCTTCGACGCGTATCAGCTCGGCCTCGCCTGGGACGAGATGTTCGAAGAGCTGGCCGTCCCCCGACGCCACTACGGGGCCCTCCACGACACGCTTTCGACGCTCACGGCCAGCGACTACCGGGAGCGGTGCATCGCCCGGGACCGAAGCTTCCGGGACCAGGGGATCACCTTCTCGTTGTCGGGCGTCGAGCGGCCGTTCCCCCTCGACCTCGTGCCCCGGGTCATCGAGGGCACCGAGTGGGAGGTCATCGAAGCGGGCGTCACCCAGCGGGTCCGCGCCCTCGAGGCCTTCCTCGCTGACATCTATGGCGTGGCTCAGGTGCTGGACGACGGCGTGGTGCCCCGCAGCCTGGTGCTTTCCTCGCCGCACTTCCACCGTGAGGCGGCGGGCGTCGAGCCCGCCAACGGCGTCCGGATCCACGTGGCCGGCATCGACCTGGTGCGCGACAGCGAGGGCAGGTACCGGGTGCTCGAGGACAACCTGAGGACGCCGTCGGGCATCTCCTACGTGATCGAGAACCGCCGGGCCATGACCCACGTGTTCCCCGAGCTATTCACCAGCCACCGGGTCAGGCCGGTCGCCGACTACCCGGCTCATCTGCTCGAGGCTCTGCGGGCTGGCGCGCCAGCCGGTGTCGACCATCCGACCGTCGTGGTGCTCACGCCCGGCGTCCACAACTCGGCCTACTTCGAGCACGCCTTCCTCGCCCGCCAGATGGGTGTCGAGCTCGTCGAGGGCCGCGACCTGATCTGCCGCGACGGCGTGGTGTCGATGCGGACCACCAACGGCGAGACGCGTGTCGACGTCGTCTACCGCCGGGTCGACGACGACTTCCTCGACCCGCTGCACTTCCGATCGGACTCGATGCTGGGTTGCGCGGGCATCCTCAATGCGGCGCGCAGCGGCAACGTCACCATCGCCAATGCCGTGGGCAACGGTGTGGCCGACGACAAGGCCTTGTATCGCTACGTCCCCGCCCTGATCCGCTACTACCTGCACGAGGAGCCGGTCCTCGCCAACGTCGACACCTTCGACCTGGCCGACGACGACCAGCGCGCCTATGTCCTCGAGCGCCTCGACACGCTCGTGGTCAAGCCCGTTGACGGCTCGGGTGGCTACGGCTTGGTGATCGGGCCGCAAGCCACCGACGCCGAGCTCGAGACCCTGCGCCTCGAGATCCTGGCCAACCCGCGGGGCTGGATCGCTCAGGGGGTGGTGGCCTTGTCGACCTCGCCCACCCACACCGGCGACGCCTTCGCCCCCCGCCACATCGACCTGCGGCCCTTCGCCGTCAACGACGGACGCAAGGTGTGGGTTGTCCCCGGGGGCCTCACACGGGTGGCCCTGCCCGAGGGCAGCCTGGTCGTGAACTCGAGCCAGGGCGGTGGGTCGAAGGACACGTGGGTGCTCGCACCTACCGGGGAAGCCCGCGAGCGCCTCGTGGCATCGAGTGCCCGCCAGCCGGGGTCGGTGTGGGACCGTCCCCCCGAAGCGGGTCCCACCGAAGACGCGGTGCAGCAGCAGGCCGAGCAACAACAACAGAAGAAGCAGCAGCAGGAGACCCCATGCTGAGTCGCATCGCCGAGTCGTTGTACTGGCTGGGGCGCTACATCGAAAGAGCCGAGGACACGGCGCGAATTCTCGATGTGCACTACCACCTGTTGCTCGAGGACCGATGGGTCGACGAGGGCTCCGCCTGCGCCGCCCTGCTCGAGGTGATGGGGGTGAGTGATCGCAGCGAGGCGTCGTGCGACTCCGACGCCGTGACCAGGCTGCTGGCCTTCGATCCTGAGTACCGCGGCTCGATCGTCGGCGCCATCGAAGCGGCGTGGGAGAACGCCCGCGGGGCCCGCGAGGCCATCTCGTCGGAGATGTGGGAGTCGCTGAACGCCACCCACCTCGCCCTTCCGCAGTTCGACCGCAACCCCCATGCCTTCTTCGCCTGGGTCAAGGAGCGCTCCGCCATCCTCAGCGGCTTGGCCGACTCGACGATGAGCCGCGACGACGGCTGGCGGTTCCTCGTGCTGGGGCGCAGCCTCGAGCGGGTCGACATGACCGCCCGTCTCCTGGCCACCCGGGCGAGCGTCGCGACCGAGACACCGACCTGGATCACGCTTCTGCGGCTGTGCGGTGCCTACGAGTCCCACCTGC
>JAUTXA010000135.1 GCA_030838265.1 Actinomycetota bacterium
TCCGTCGGGGCCGAAGAAGGGGACACACCGGTAGCCCACAGGTCGGCGGCCGCCTCCTCGATGGGCAGCATCGAGGGCAGTGACGGCGGCACCTCGCCGGTGACGATCCCCGGCAGCCGCCCGGGCCGAGACTGGCTCACCGCCCCCGCCGACCACAGGGCCTCCCGCCGGTCGAGGTCGAAGCAGGCAAAGGCGCCGGCCGTCGACAGAGCCTCGACCTGAGGCAACGAGAGCCCCACCGAGCGCACCACCTCTTCCATTGAGCCATAGGGCCGGCCGGCATCGATGGCCTTGGCCACGTCGTCGCCGATGGAGCGCACCGACCCGACCCCCAGCCGCACCGCCGGGCCTGACGGCGTCGGCTCCAACGTGGCATCCCACCCGCTGGCGTTGACGTCGGGTCCCCGGATCTCGACCCCATGGCGCCGGGCGTCGGCGGTGAGCGACTGCGGTCCCCAGAACCCCATGGGCTGGGCGTTGAGCAACGCCGCGCAGAAGGCCGCCGGGTAGTGCAGCTTGAGCCAGGCCGACGAGTAGACGAGATAGGCGAAGCTCACCGAGTGGCTCTCGGGGAAGCCGAAGTTGGCGAAGGCGGCGAGCTTGTCGTAGATCTCCTCGGCCACGTCACCGACGACGCCCTTGGCGGCCATGCCCTCGAACAGCCGGTCGCGCAGCTGGGCCATCCGGGCCTTTGACCGCTTCGAGCCCATGGCCTGGCGCAGCTGGTCGGCCTCGGCCGGTGAGAAGCCGGCCACGTCGATGGCCATCTGCATGAGCTGCTCCTGGAACAGCGGCACCCCCAACGTCTTCTTCAGCGACTTCTCGAGCAAGGGATGCAGGTAGGTCACCGGCTCGCGCCCGTTGCGCCGTCGGATGTAGGGGTGCACCGACCCACCCTGGATGGGCCCCGGCCTGATGAGGGCGACCTCGACCACCAGGTCGTAGAAGCGGCGGGGGCGAAGCCGGGGCAGCGTCGCCATCTGGGCTCGGGACTCGACCTGGAAGACCCCGACCGAGTCGGCCGCGCACAACATGTCGTAGACCTCGTCCTCTTGGGGGATGGTGGCCAGGTCGACGTCGACGCCGTGATGCGAGCGCACCAGGTCGACGGCGTAGTGCAGGGCCGACAGCATCCCGAGCCCCAGCAGGTCGAACTTCACCAAGCCGACCGCGGCGCAGTCGTCCTTGTCCCACTGCAGCACCGTCCGCCCCTCCATCCGCCCCCACTCGACGGGGCAGACCTCGATGACCGGCCGGTCGCAGATCACCATCCCGCCCGAGTGGATGCCGAGGTGGCGGGGGAAGTGCTCGACCTGGGCGGCCAGCCGCAGCACGGGCTCGGGGATGTCGTGGTCGGGCTGCGAGGTGGTGGCGTCGAGCGGGCCCCACGCGTCGACCTGCTTCGACCACGCGTCCTGCTGACCCGGCGCGTGGCCCAACGCCTTGGCCATGTCGCGCACCGCCGATTTGGCCCGGTAGGTGATGACGTTGGCCACCTGGGCCGCGTACTCGCGACCGTGCCGCTCATAGACGTACTGGATGGCCTCCTCGCGCCGATCGCTCTCGATGTCGACGTCGATGTCGGGCGGTCCGTCGCGCTCCGGTGACAAGAAGCGTTCGAACAGCAGGCCCAGCGACACGGCGTCGGCGTTGGTGACACCGAGGGCGTAGCAGACGGCCGAGTTGGCGGCGCTGCCCCGTCCCTGGCAGAAGATGTCGGAGCGACGGCAGAACTCGCAGATGTCCCACACCACGAGGAAGTAACCGGCGAAGCCGAGCCGCTCGATGATGTCGAGCTCGTAGTCGACCTGCTTGTAGGCCCCCGGCACCCGCTCCGCACCGCGGGGCCCGTAGCGACGCAGGGCACCCTCCTCGGTGAGGCGGCGGAGGAACGCCATCTCGTCGAGGCCGTCGGGGCAGGGATAGGGCGGGAGGTTGGGGGCCACCAACCGCAGGTCGAAAGCACACTCCCGTCCGATGGCGGCGGCCCGCTCGACCACGCCGGGGTAGCGGGCGAAGCGACGGGCCTGCTCGGCCCCGCTGCGGAGGTGCGAGGTGGCGGCCGGCGGCAACCACCCGTCGATGTCGTCGAGCGAGCGGCGGGCGCGCACCGCGGCCAGCGCCGTGGCGAGGGGGCGGCGGGATGGAGTGGCGTAGTGGACGTTGTTGGTGGCCAGCAGGTCGACGCCCGCGTCGATGGCCAGAGTGGCGAGGGCGTCGTTGCGGGCCGAGTCGAGGGGGTCGCCGTGATCCCACAGCTCGACGGCCACGTTGTCGCGGCCGAACACGGCGCACAGGTCGGCTAGCTGGCGGGCCGCGGCCTGCGGTCCGTCCTCGAGCAGGGCGCGAGGGACAGCCCCCTTGCGGCAGCCCGTGAGGACCAGCCAGTGCCCGCCGTGGGTCTCGGCCATCGACGACAAGTGAAAACGCGGCTTGCCCTTCTCGTGGCCCTCGAGCTGGGCTTGGCTGATGGTGCGGCACAGCCGGCCGTAGCCCTCGGGGTCGCGGGCCAGGACCAGTAGGTGCGATCCCTCGGGGTCGGCCATCCCGTTCTGGGGCTTGCTCAAGCCCAGGCTGAGCTCGGCGCCGAAGACGGTGGGGATGCCGACGGCCGACGCCGCCTCGGCGAAGCGCACCACGCCGTACATGCCGTCGTGGTCGGTGAGGGCGAGGGCCTCGAGCCCGAGGCGGGCGGCCTCCTCAGCCAGCTCCTCGGGGTGGGAGGCGCCGTCCAAGAAGCTGAAGTTCGAGTGGCAGTGCAGCTCGGCGTAGGGGACGCCGCCGGTGGTGGGCGGGGCGTAGGTCGAGGCGGGCGGGACGTAGGGCTGGCGCTTGGCCGACCAAGCCGGGCTGTCGCCTCCGTTGGCGTGCGACGGCGTGTTGCGAGGGCGGCCGTCGGACAGTCGCCGCTCGAGTTCGGACCATGGCATCCGGGGGTTGTTGAACGCCATCCGGCCACCGTAGCGAACAGACGTTCCCCCTGCCAGAGCCGATCTAAGGCAAAGAAGTGGTGGTCTCGCCGCCGACGCGCCAGGGGCCGCTCAGCTTCGACTCAACCGTGAACACCACTCGATCTCGCACGTACGTGACCGGCGGGCCGTGCGCGGGCCCTCGCCTCGTCCACGTGCCGACGTTCACTGCGACCACACCGCCGGCCAGGGCCACCAAGAACACAGCCGCCCGCCACCGAGTCGATCGAGGGATGGCCATCACCTGTTCAGTTCGTGACCGACGAGGCTCTTCCTGCCTCGGTACCTTTCGGCCCTGACGGTCGCTCTGCCCCGAATCGTCCTATCGACGCGGCCCAGGCCACGAAGGAGAATGCGTTGGCGCCGGGTTGAGCCTCAGCTCGACGGTCAAGGGAGGCCACATGGCCAAGTACCTGATCCTCGCGTCGTACACGCCTGAAGGCATGAAGGGCGTGATCGCCAAGGGCGGGACGGCCCGGCAGGACGCAGTGGCGAAGATGCTCGCCGACGTCGGCGGGACACTCGAGAGCTTCTACTTCGCCTTCGGCGGCGACGACGCCTACGTCACCGCCGACGTGCCCGACAACGTGGCGGCCGCTGCGATCGGCATGGCCGTCGGTGCCAGTGGCGGGGCGTCGTGCAAGACGATCGTGCTGCTGACGCCGGAAGAGATCGACCGGGCTGCCAAGACCGGCGTCAACTACCAAGCTCCCGGCAAGTAGCCGGACCCCGCATCCAGTTCGTCAGATGGGTGTGACGCGGCCGGTGGCCACGTCGTAGAGCAGGCCGTAGGCGTCGAGGTCCGGCGGTAGGAAGCCGCACGACGTGAGGAAGTCGACGTCGTTGCGAATGGCCTGAGCGTGATCGTCGATGGCGAGGAAGTCGATCGACGACGGATCGACCCCGCGCCGCTCGCGCAGCAGGTCGCGCAGCTCGCTGTTGGTCACCTTGGTCATGCCGCAGTCGGTGTGCTGGATCACCGCCACCGAGGTGATCCCCAGCAGCTCGACCGACACGATCAGCGACCGCAAGACGTCGTCGGTCACCCGGCCGCCGGCGTTGCGAATGATGTGGGCGTCGCCCAGCTCGAGGCCGAGCATGGCGTACACATCGAGGCGGGCATCCATGCACGTGACCACGGCGAGGTGACGCGCCGGTGTCGGGCCGAGGTCGCCGTGGGAGAAGGCGGCGGCGTAGCGGGCGTTGCCCTGCAGCAGGTCGTCGAGCACGGCTCGAAGGTCTACTAGAACATCGACGGGAGGTGGTTCGCATCAAGGTCTCGATCCTCGACGACTACTTCGGCACCCTCCAGACCCTCGACTGCTTCTCGAAGCTGGCGGGCCACGACGTGACGGTGTGGACCGACCACGTCCAAGACGTCGACGCCTTGGCCGACCGCCTGCGGGACTGCGAGGCGCTGGTGCTGATCCGGGAGCGCACCGAGATCCGCACCCCGCTGCTCGAGCGACTGCCCAACCTCAAGCTCATCAGCCAGCGCAGCGTCTACCCCCACATCGACATCGACGCGTGCACCCGGCTCGGCATCGTGGTGTCGTCCGACCTCCACGCCGGATCACCGTCGTACGCCACGGCCGAGCTCACATGGGGCCTGGTCATCGCGGCCCTGCGCCAGATCCCCCAGCAGGTGGCGTCGCTCAAGGCGGGCACCTGGCAGATGGGCGTCGGGAGGACGCTGCTGTTCAAGACGCTCGGCATCTACGGCTACGGCCGCATCGGCAAGGTGGTGGCCGGCTACGGCCAGGCCTTTGGCATGCCCGTCGTGGTCTGGGCCCGAGAGGCGTCACGAGCCAAGGCTGAGGCCGACGGCCTGGTGGTCGCCGAGAGCAAGGAGGCCTTCTTCGAGACCTGCGACGTGATCTCGCTGCACATGCGCCTGGTTGACGCCACCCGCGGCATCGTGACCGCCGCCGACCTGGCCCGCATGAAGCCGACCGCCCTCCTCGTCAACACCAGCCGGGCCGGGCTGATCGAGCCCGGCGCTCTCGTCACCGCATTGCAATCGGGACGGCCGGGGATGGCGGCCGTCGACGTCTACGAGCACGAGCCGGTGACCGACCCGACCGACCCGCTCTTGGCCATGGACAACGTGGTCTGCACGCCCCACATCGGCTACGTGTCGCGCGAGGAGTGGGAGGTCCAGTTCTCCGACGTCTTCGACCAGATCAACGCCTTCGCCGCTGGGTCACCGACGAACGTGGTCAACCCCGACGTGCTGGCCAACCAAGCCTGATCAACCCAACAGGTCGACCACCGCGGGGAAGGGGAGGTCGCGTCCCTCGGCCCACTCGGACTCGTAGGCGGCGTCGCCCAAGACCTCACGGGCCTTGGCCCCGATCTCCGCGCCCTCGTCTCCCGCCTCTCCCTCGCTGCCCGACACCCCTGAGGCCGCGCCCAAGAGTCGGGCGGCGAAGAGGGCGTCGCCCTTGTCGAGCTCGAGCTCGGCGATCACGACCAGCGGGACGACGGCCCGCGCCGCCACATCGGCGCCCCGCAGCACGGTCACCGACTCCCGCATGCGGTGCTCACACAGCTCCTTGTCGCCCTTGTCCCACGCCAGCAGGCCGAGCTGGAAGAGCGTCTCGTGCACCGACGGGACGATCCCCAGGCTGCGAGCCGTGGCCAAGGCAGCCAGCAGGTGCTCCTCGGCCAGTGCGAAGTCGCGGGGCCCGAGCCGAGCCACCTGACCGAGCGCCAAGCGGGCTCGGATGACACCCTGCCGGTCGCCGATCCCCTCGGCCAGGGCGAGGGCCTCCTCGAGCAGCTCCTCGCACCGGTCGAAGTCGGTCCGTCGCATCACGAGCACGTTGGTGATGTCGCCCAACGCGTAACCGATCAGGTGGGGATGGCGGGCGGCCCGCGCCATGGCCAGCTCCTCCTCGAACAAGGCAGCCGCCTCGTCGATCTCGCCCTGGTGCAGCGCGTTCTCGCCCAGAAAGCCGAGGACCGTCGCCGTGGACGGATCGTCGCCGATGTGACGCGACCGCTCGAGAGCCTGGGTCAGCGACCGCCGGGCCGCGTCGAGTTGGTTCTCGGCCGTCTCGACCGCACCCAATCCCTGCAGGGCGACCACCTCGAGCTGGACCTGATCGCTGGCCATGGCTAATGGCAAGGACTTCTCGAACAACGCTCGCGACTCGGCCGACTGGCCCAACCGCAGCGCGACCTCGGCCTGGGTCTGCAGCGACCGAGCCAGCACGCCGGCGTCACCCGCCGCCACCGCCTCGGCCTGGGCCAGCTCGGCGAACTGGAGGGCACCGTCGTAGTCGGCCTGCGAGAGGGCCAGCCGGGAGCCGGCCGCAGCCAGGTCGCCGCGCGCCGAGCCCGGTTCGGCCACGGCCAGGGCCCGCTCGATCTGCTCGCGCCCCTCGGCCAGGATGCCTCGCTGCAACCAGTAGCGGCCCGTGTCGCGGCACAGTTGCACGAAGATCGGCGGCGCCCCCTTGGCTGACCAGGCCAGCGCGGCTCGCAGGTTGGCAACTTCGTCGTCGATCTGGGCACCGGCCCGCAAGCTCTCGGGCCCGATGAGGTCGGCGCTCAGCCCCGACATCAGGGTGGCCATCCATTGGGCGTGGGCCTGGTGCACAGCGTCGTCCTCACCCGCCGCCGCCAATCGCTCGGCGCTGAAGGTGCGGATGGTCTCGAGCATCCGGAACCGCGACCGCCCGCCCTCGGTGATGGCGACGACCAACGACTTCTCGACCAGCGACGACATGGTGTCGACGATGGCGACGCCCTCGAGCGCGCCCCCGGCACACACCTCTTCGGCGGCGTCGGCCGACCATGACCCGCGGAACACCGCGAGGCGGCGCAGCAGCATGCGCTCCGGCGGCGACAGCAGCTGATCGCTCCACTCGAACACCCCGCGCAATGTGCGCTGGCGGGCGGGCGCCAGGCGACCGGCCTTGCCGGGGACGGGCAGCCCGTCGGCCAACCGGGCCGCCAGCTCACCGGGCGCCATGAGCCGCACGCTGGCCGCGGCCAGCTCGATGGCGAGGGGGAGGCCGTCGAGCCGCCGGCAGATGTCAGCCACGGCGCCGCAGCTGGCCCCGTCGAGCCGGAAGGTGGGGTCGACGGCGCGGGCCCGCTCGCCGAAGAGGCGGACGGTGTCGAGATCGAGCAGCTCCTCGAGGCTCTCGCCCGTCGCATCGGGCAGCTGCAGGGGGCCGAGGGGCCAGACCTGTTCGCCCTCGACCGCCAGTGGCTCGCGGCTGGTGGCGAGGACATGGGTCTGCCGGCACCGGTCGAGGATGGCGTCGGCCAGTGCCGCCGCCCCGCCCAGCACGTGCTCGCAGTTGTCGAGCACCAGCAGGACATGGCGGTCGGCCAGAGCCTGGACGGTCGCCTCCACCCCGTCGGGTCCCGCCTCCCGCACGCCCATCGCCGTCGCCACCGCGTCGCCAACCTCGTGGTCGTCGGTCACCCGCGTGAGGTCGATGAATCGGGCTCCGTCAGCAAAGGCGGCACCATGCATGGTGGCCAGCTCGACGGCCAGGCGCGTCTTGCCCACCCCACCGGGACCGGTGACGGTCACCAGGCCGGGTTGGCGGATGCGATCGCCCAGCGCGTCGAGCTCGTCCTCGCGCCCGACGAAGCTGGTGCGGAACACGGGCAGGTCGATGCGGGCGCCGAGGAGGCGGAGCGGCGGGAAGTCACTGGGCAGCCCGGGTATCAGCAGCTGGTGGATGACCTCGGCGTCTGGGAAGTCCTTGAGCCGGAAGCTCCCAAGACGCTCGAGGTCGAGCCCGAGCTCAGGGGGCAGGGCGCCGCGCACCACCGCGGCCGTCGACGACGACAGCAGCACCTGTCCGCCGTGGCCTGCGGCCCCGACGCGGGCGGCCTGGTTGACGGTGAGCGAGATGTAGTCGCCTTCGGTGTTGGGGACGGCGTCGCCGGTGTGCAGGCCCATCCGCACCGTGAGGTCGAGGCCCTCGGGCCAGGCGATGGCCGACAGCGCCCGTTGGGCCGTCACACAGGTGGCCACTGCGTCGGCCGCGCCGGCGAACACGGCGATGCACCCGTCTCCCTCGGTGCCGAGCAGGTGGCCCCGGTGCGCGGCGATGGCCTCGGCGATGATGCCGCGGTGCTCGATGAGCAGGGGCTCATAGGCGTCACCGGCCCGCTGCATGAGGCGGGTCGAGCCTTCGATGTCGGTGAACAGGAAGGTCACAGACCCCGACGGCAGCTCGCCCCCGGACGTCCCCCTCCCCAGGCGGGTCGCCACCGCGCCAGGCTACGTCGGCTGGTGCCAGTGGTGGCGGCCCAGCACCGCGTCGGCTTCCTCCGGTCCCCACGTTCCTCTCGCGTAGCGATGGACGGGACCGGGGTGATCGAGGACGGGCTGGACGATGCGCCAGGCGTTGTCGACGCTGTCCTCGCGGGCGAAGCGCCCGGCCCGGCCGAGGAGGGCGTCGCCCAGCAGCCGCTCGTAGGCCTCCTGCCGGACGCCGAAGACGTGCTCGAAGTTGACCTCGAGCTCGACGGGATGGCTCACCAGCTTCTCGCCCGGCTCCTTGGCCTGGACCGAGATGTCGACGCCGTCGTTCTTTCCGAGCCGGAAGCGGATGTAGTTGGGGTGGGGCCGGTGGTCATCGGTGCCGAACAGCAGACGGGGTGGGCTCTTGAGCTTGACGACCGCCTCGAGGGCGGTGGTGGCCAATGCCTTCCCGGCCCTGATGTGAAAGGGCACACCGGCCCATCGCCACGAGTCGATCTCGACCCGCATGGCCGCGTAGGTCTCGACCTTCGAGTCCTTCGCCACCCCGGGCTCGTCGAGGTAGCCCTCGTACTGACCCCGCACCACGTGCTTGGGGTCGATGGCGGGCATGGCCTTGAGGACCTTGACCTTCTCGTCGCGCAGGGCATCGGCGTCGGCCGCCACCGGCGGCTCCATGGCCAGCATGCACGCCACCTGCAGCAGGTGGTTCTGCATGACGTCGCGCACCGTGCCCACCGAGTCATAGAACGCGCCCCGTCCCTCGACGCCGAACGACTCGGCCATGGTGATCTGCACCTCGCTCACGAAGTTGCGGTTCCAGATCGGTTCGAGGAACGAGTTGGCGAAGCGGAAGATGAGAAGGTTCTCGACCGACTCCTTGCCCAGGTAGTGGTCGATGCGGAAGATGGCGGGCTCGGCAAACGCCCGGTGCAGGCTGGCGTTGAGCTCCTTGGCTGATGCCAGGTCACGCCCGAACGGCTTCTCGACGACGACCCGGGCGTTGTCGTTGAGGCCAACCGCGGCCAGGCCGTCGACCACGTCGTCGAACAGGGCCGGTGGGATGGCCAGGTAGTACACCGGTCGCTTGACGCCGAGCTTCTTGAGCCGCTTGGCCAACGCCGCGTAGGTGGCGTGCTCGCGGTAGTCGCCACTGACCATCGACAGCCCGGCGACCAGGTTGTCGACCACCGAGGCCTTGGCGTCGGGCGCCGCGGCCTCGACCGACTCCCGGGCGTAGTCGGCCAGCTTGGCGTCGTCCCACTCCGACGACGCCACGCCGACGACCGGCACACCGAGCCGGTCGCGCTCGGTGAGGTGGTAGAGGGCGGGGAACAGCTTCTTCTTGGCCAGGTCGCCGGTGGCGCCGAACAGGACGAGGGCGTCGCCCCGCTCCGGCTTGGTCACGTCTTGTCCAGGTCGGGGGCGTCGGAGCCGGCCGGCGCCTTCTCGTCGTGGCCCCCGAACTGCTTGCGCATGGCCGACAGCACCTTGTCGGCGAAGTC
>JAUTXA010000141.1 GCA_030838265.1 Actinomycetota bacterium
TGGCCGGCTGCGCCTGGTCTTGACGGCTTGTCTGCTCGGCCAGCCATTGGCTCGCGGTCCGCTCGGGGTGGCGACGGTACAGGAGGGTGGTGACCCCGAAGGCCGCCGGCCCGAAGAAGAGCTGTGCGGGGATGACGATGCCGCCAGTGCCCTGGTTGAAATGGGAGACGACCATCGGCGCCACGCTCGGGGCCAGCGCCCCGAAGACGAAGACGGTGACGAACGCCCAGATGGCGCCCCGGCGGTCGAAGGCCTTGTAGGCGGCGGTCACGAAGAGCCCGTAGACGAGCAGGTCGCCGAGGCCGATGTTGGCGCTGTAGCCGCCGGACGCCCAGCCGATGGACGCGTTGAGCGGGCGACCCTCGAAGGCGGCGGCCAGTTGGGGGGTGAGGGGCACCACGGTGCTGAAGAAGGCGTCGTAGGCGGCCAGGAACATGGCGAACCAGGCGATTTGGCGGAGGCGGAGGCCACCCTGGACGTAGAGGTTGGAGACCCCCATGGCCGCGACCAGCACGATGGCGCTGGTAAGGATCCAGTACAGCTGAAGGCCCCTGGGCGCCCCGAGCAGCGTGTAGGTCACGACGACCTCGGACCCGATGAGCGTCGGGATGAGGATTCTGCGGTAGCCGGTCGCCAGGATGGGCCGCAGGCCGATGGCCAGAGCCGACCCGAAGGTCACGACCAGGAATGCGGTGAGGACGGGCCCGGGCACGGCAAGGTAGAGGATGGGCAGGGCGATGATGAACCCGGCCAGGATGACCATGTCCCGGCTGTTGAAGGCACCGATGGCCGGGCGCTCGAGCCGTACGTGGCGGAAGTAGGCGAGGGCGGCGCCGGCGGTTCCCAGCGCGCCCACGGATACGACGACCGCCTGGAACAGCGTCTGGGTGAGCATGTCAGTTCCTTCCCACGAATGTCGTCTCGAGCAGATCGGCCCGCAGGGGCCTGATCTGGGCGCCGGAACGGCCGTCGAGCACGGTGGAGACGTCCACGTCGAGGCCCCGCTCGGCCAGTCGCCGGCGCAGGTCGCTGGCGGACGCTCCGCCCAGGACGTCGCCGGGCATGTGCAGCTGGATGCGATCGTCGCCGACGGTGGCGCCGAATCGAGCGGGCCACGGCTGGGAGGGCAGGTCCTCCACCACCTCGACGAGGTCGCGCAACGTGACGACCTCGTCGCCGAGACGCAGAAGGTGGTCGGCCTTGCCGAGGATGCGCGACGTGGCGGGCACGCCGGCCAGCTCGCAGGTCAGGGCGTCGTCGGGCAGCCGGCGGACGATGTCGCGAGTGTCGTAGCGGAAGACCGGCATGCACTCCCGGTAGGGGTAGTAGGGCGTGATGACCACCGTGCCGAGCGCGCCGGGGCCGACGGGAGCGCCGGTCTGAAAGTCGACGACCTCGACGAAGCCCATGTTGAGGTCGTGGTGGAGGTGGCCCTGGTCGCAGACCCGCCCGCTCACGGGCAGGATCTCGGTCATCCCGAAGGTATCGTTCACCAGTCGGGGGCCGAAGGTCTCATACGCGGCCCCGGATAGTGCGGAGGACAACACCTCGCCGCCGCAGTCGATGCGCCGGAGGCGGAAGTCGGCAGGGCCGACGCCTCGACGGCGGGCGGCCGCCACGAGCTCGGCCAAGTAGCTGGGGTAGGTCGTGAGCAGGGTCGGGGCGGTGTCGCCGCCGCCGAGCAGGCTGTCGAGGCTCTCCTCGGCGGGCACGACACCCAGCATCCGGGAACGGGCGCCGACCAGCCGGCACACGGTCAGGTTCTGCTGGACGGCGGCGGTGGCCCGCGAGCTGATGTTGACCTGCATGACGTCGTCGGGGCTGATCTCGTTGCGGAGGAGCCCACTGAGGGCGGCCATCGCCGGCCACAGCTCGATCTCGTAGCGGGACAGCCAGATCTCGGCGGGGCGCCCGGTCGTGCCCGTCGTCCTGGTGCTGACGTAGGGCTTGGAGCCGTCGGCGAGGAAATCGGAGGGGGACGCCACCAGGTCGCGCTTCAGCGTCGCCGGAATGGAGCTCATCCGCTCGGGGGTGAGGCGGTCGGGCTCGATCCCGTTGTCGTCGAACAGCCGGCGGTAGTAGGGGGAGACCTTCGCCAGGCGACGAGCGGTGCGGCGGAGCCCGCGGGTTTGGAAGTCCTCGCGGACCT
This sequence comes from Actinomycetota bacterium, assembly GCA_030838265.1. Classification (GTDB taxonomy): domain Bacteria; phylum Actinomycetota; class Acidimicrobiia; order Acidimicrobiales; family BP-101; genus BP-101. The sequence goes on from JAUTXA010000141.1 coordinate 2,150, forward strand.
TCGGGTCGCTGAAAGGACCCTCCAGCAGTTGTTGCACGTCGTCGCCCGGGGCGCCGAACGTGGCAAGAGTCTCGAGCGCGTCCTCGACGAGGCGCTCGACGTTGCGGGGACTGATCGGCCGGCCCCAAACCATCGACATCGCCATCCGCATCTGGCGGACGCCCGTCTGGAACATCGCAGTCTTCTCCTCTCGGTAGCGGGGGTAGGGACGGCAGGGCCTGGTGAGGCAGGTGGGGCATCGCCTCACCAGGCCCTGCCTGACGGCGATCAGGAACCGCCGACGCAGGCCGCGAACAGAACGGCAGTGAGCGACCCCATGGCGTAGCGGGCGTGCTTGAAGCTGGCGATCATCTTGGACATGTGAAACACCTCCTTTCAGGTTGTGGCCACGAGCATGCCGGGGGACCGAGAACGTTCCCCGGCCTTTCACTGCTCGATCGGCGGGCGATTTGGCGAGCACGGAGCCCGGGCCGGCGAGCGTTT
>JAUTXA010000143.1 GCA_030838265.1 Actinomycetota bacterium
GAGGTGGTCGTCGTCGGGGGCGATGAAGACCTGGCACTTGCCGGCCAACCGGCGGAAGGGACGGGAGTGATGGATCCGGTCGAGGTCTCGCTCGAAGCAGGTGCGGAAGGGATCGGGCTCCTCACTCCGGGCCCGGTCGCCGGCGCCTCGAGCCCGCGTCGCGCCCGGTGCCAACAGCTCCTCCTCGGCGTCCTCGCGACCCACGCGAGACGTGACGCCGGCGGGCGCCACGCCGACGAACGCGGGCCCGTGGGCCACGGCCAATTCGGCGGTCAGGTCGGGAACGGTCATCGGACGAACGGTACCGGCCAGGTGGAGCAGCGAGCGGAAAGCGCAGGTCAGAGCCCGACGCGGGCCAGTCCGTCGTAGGCCGCGTACTTGTAGGCCTCACTCAGGGTCGGCACGTTGAACGTCGAGTGGATGAAGTAGTCGATCGTCCCACCGAAGTGGAGGACGGCCTGGCCCTGGTGCACCAGCTCGGTAGCCCCGTCGCACAGCACGTGCACCCCGAGCAGCCGACGGTCGTCGCGGCGGAACACCAGCTTGAGCATCCCGTCGTCCGACCCCGAGATGGCGGCCCGGGTGTTGCGGTCGAACCGGGCCACGCCGGCCTCGGCGTCGATGCCCTGGGCCGCGGCGGCCTCCGCGGTGAGGCCCACCATGGCCACCTCGGGGATGGAGTACACGCCAAAGGGCGGCAGCTCGTCGACGCTCTGCTTGAAAGGGATGCCGAAGGCGTAGCAAGCGGCGACCCGTCCCTGCTCCATCGACACCGACGCCAAGGCCGGGGGGCCGATCACGTCGCCCGCCGCGTAGATGCCCGGCGCGGTCGTCTGGTACTGGGCGTCGACAGTGATCCGGCCCCGGCTGTCGACCTCGACACCGGCCTCGGCGAGGCCCAAGCCGTCGGAGTTCCCGGCCCGTCCGGCCGCGAACACCACCTTCTCGGGGCGCAGGACCTCGCCCGACGCCACCGTCACGCTCAGACCGGCCGAGTCGCGCACCACGGCCGCGTGCCCGGCATCGGAGATGATGCGCATCCCCGCCTTGCGAAACACATCCATCAACACGAGCGCCACCTCGGCATCGACGTAAGGCAGGACTCGCGGGCCGCTGTCGACCAGGGTCACCTCGACACCGAGGGCCGCGAAGATCGAGGCGTACTCGCACCCAACGGCGCCGCCACCGATGACGACCATGTCGTGCACCGATCCCTGCAGGGCCGCCGCACCATCGGAGTCGAGGATGTCGGGGTCGTCGAAGTCGACGCCCGGTGGACGGAACGCCCTCGACCCGGTGGCGACGAGCACCACGTCGGCGCTTAGGCGAGCGACCTCTTCTCCGCCGTCGGAGGCCGTGACGGTGACCGTGCGGTCGGCGCCCAGGGTCGCCCGGCCGTGCAGCAGGGCCACCTTGTGATTGTCGATGTTGGTGGCTACCGCGTCGGACATCACTCGCACCACGTGCTCGGTGCGCGACTGCATCCGCGAGACCGCGGCGCCGGGGTCGAGGTCGATGCTCACCCCGTAGGTGTCGCGGTGCCGGAAGCCCGTGAGGTACAGCGCCGCCTCCCGCATGGTCTTGGTCGCCACCGCTCCGCCCACCATGGCGCCGCCCGGCTGCGACGAGGCGTCGACGATCGCCACCGTCTTGCCGTGATAGGCCGCTTGGGCCGCCGCCTTCTCGCCGGCCGGCCCGGCCCCGATCACCACCATGTCGAAGTGCCGGGCCAAAGCCATCGCCCCCCATCCTGCTCGATAGGTCCAACGGCGGGTGGGCCGACTAGAAACTCAGCCGTGCTGGCCGCCCTCTCGTACCACCCGATCGTGCACGTCCACATCGGGCCCTTGAGCATCTCGCCCCACGGGGTGGGGATCGCCGTCGGGTTCATCCTCGGCGCCCGGCTCATGCTCCCGGCCGCGGCCCGGCGGGGCATCACCGAGGACGACGTCTACAGCCTGCTCACCCGGGCCGCGATCGGCGCCATCGTCGGGGCCCGGGTCGCCTACGTGATCAACCACGTCGGCGACTACAGCGGCCACTACCTCGACATGCTGAAGATCTGGCAGGGCGGCATCTCGCTGCTCGGCGGCTTCGCCGGCGCCATCCTCCTCGCCCTGCCGGAGATGAAGAAGCGCAGGCTCTCGTTCTGGCGGGTCATGGACGCCGCCGCGCCGGGCATGGCCCTCGGCGTCATCGTCGGCCGCATCGGTGACCTCATCGTGGCCGACCACCTGGGCAAGGCGACCCACTTCTTCCTGGGCTACAAGTGCCCGCCCCTCAGTGTGGCCACCGCCTCGCCGTGCAGCGGCACCGGCCAACCGCCCAACATCCCGGGGCTGATCGTCCACCAGACCGCGCTCTACGACTTCATCCTCACCATCGTCCTGCTCGGCGTCCTGCTCTGGCTCCGGCGTCAGCCGCGATGGGACGGCTTCCTCATCATCTTCTTCGGCGCCTCCTCCGGCATCGACCGCATCGTCGAGGACTTCCTGCGCGAGGACGTCCGCCGCTTCGGCCTCACCGGCAGCCAGATGTCGGCCATCGTCGTGGTGATCCTGTGCCTGTACATCCTGTTCTTCCGCCACCGAGCGCCCAAGTGGGGCCACTGGGACGAGCGCCGTGAGCCCGCCATGATCGATACCTCGGCCAGCGAACCTACGATGGCCGGACCCGAACCCGACGGGCCACCAGGGCCCGATCGAGAGGAGTAGCTGTGGATGTTCGCATCGGTGTCACCCAGACGCCGAAGGAGATCGATGTCGAGATGGCCGACGACGCGGACCGCGAGGCGCTCCTGAAGGAGATCGAGGCGGCTCTCGGCGACGACTCCCGCGTCCTCTGGCTCACCGACAAAAGAGGACGCACCGTCGGCATCCCGGCCGCCAAGGTGGCCTACGTCGAGATCGGCAGCCCCAACGACGACCGCCGGGTGGGCTTTGGCGCCCACGGCTGACGCCGGCTGAGCGCGGGCGACGCCAGTGATCGACCTGCTCGACCGCCGCCTCATCTTCGTCACCGGCAAAGGCGGCGTCGGCAAGACGACGGTGGCCGCCGCCCTGGCCCTCTTCGCGGCGCAGCAGGGCAAGCGCACCCTGGTCGGCGAGGTCGATGCCAAGGGGAACCTGGCCGACTTCTACGAGACGGGTCCCACCAACTTCACGCCCCGCGAGGTGCAGCCCCGTCTCTTCGCCATGTCGATGGACACCGAGGAGTCGCTCAAGGAGTACCTGAGCCTCCAGCTCAAGCTCCCCCTCATGGCCCGCATCGGGCCCCTGGCCAAGATCTTCGAGTTCGTGGCCACCGCCGCCCCCGGTGTGCGCGAGGTCCTCACCATCGGCAAGTTCCTGTGGGAGGAGGATCGCAAGCCGTGGGATCTGGTCGTCGTCGACGCGTCAGCCACCGGCCACATCATCGGGCAGCTGGCCGCGCCCGAGGCCATCAACGAGCTGGTGCAGGTCGGGGCCATCCGCCAGCAGACGAGCTGGATGATCGACATCCTCCAAGACCCGGCCCGCACCGGCCTCGTCATCGTGGCCACCCCGGAGGAGATGCCGGTCAACGAGACCATCGAGCTGGCCGGACGGGTGAAGGACGAGACCAACGTCGACCTCGCCGCCATCGTGGTGAACCGCGTCCTGCCCGAGCTGTTCGGACGGGGCGAGGAGGAGGTCTTCGAGCGCCTCGAGCAGCCGGCCCTCGCCGGTGCCTTGGCCAAGGCTGTCGGGGGCGACGTCACTCCCATCTTCGAGGCGGCCGACCTGGCCGTGACCCTGCGTCGCACGCGAGCCGAGCACCTCGAGCACCTCAGAGCCGCCATCGACCCCTCCATCCCCATGCTCTACGTGCCCTACCTCTTCACCCGCAGCCACGGCATGCGCACGACGCGCCAGGTGGCCGAGGCCCTCGGCGCCGAGCTGGGGCACTGAGCGACATGGCCACACCCAAGTCCCCAGCCCGGCGGGCCGACGACCGCAAGAAGAGCTCGATCGAGCAGCTCCTCGCGGCCAAGGAGATCGTCATCTCGTGCGGATCGGGCGGTGTGGGCAAGACCACGACGGCCGCCGCGCTCGGCGCCATGGCCGCGGTCAAGCAGGACGGGAAGGTCCTGGTCCTCACCGTCGACCCGGCCCGGCGACTGGCGAATGCCCTCGGCCTCGAGGGGTTCGGCAACGCCGAGACCCAGGTGCCGGCCGAGGCCTTCGCCGCCGTCGGCGTCAAGCCCCGGGG
>JAUTXA010000190.1 GCA_030838265.1 Actinomycetota bacterium
GCGTGAGCTGGTTGGCCTTGGCCACGGCGTCGTGGATGGCGGCCAGCACGAGGTCCTGCAGCATCTCGACGTCGTTGGGGTCGACGGCCTTGGGGTCGATGGTGACGGCTTGGAATTCCATGGCCCCATTGACCGTGACCTTCACAACACCGCCGCCGGCTGAGCCCTCGACGATCTGGTCGGCCGTGGCCTCCTTGGCCTCGAGCAGCTGCTGCTGCATCTGCTGGGCCTGCGCCAGCAGGCTGCTCATGTCGAAGCCCTCGCTCATGGTGTGACCTCCTCAGCCCCGGGGAACGCCTCTCGAAGGCGGTCTTCGGGCGAGGTTACTGCCGCGGTGGCGTCTTCGAGTTGCTCGAGCTGCGCCCGGCTGATCTCCTCGTCGGGGCCGCTTTGCCGTGAGGCGCCCGACCCCTCGGACGGCGCCGTGTCGACCGTGAGCCGCACCTTGATCGGCCGGCCGAAGTGGGCGGCCAGGGCCGTCTCGACGGCACCGCGGTGCGCCTCGCACTGGTCGCGGTGGGCGGCGTTCGGGAGGGCGAAGACCGCAGCGTCGTCGTCGAGGTCAACGAATCGTCCGGCCGCGAACCGAGCCTTGGCGCCGGGCTTGAGGCCGGTGAGGATCGAGTCGCCCCACGCCTTGACGATGTCGTCACGCGATGGCAGGCCGCCAGGCCCCGCCGCCGGTGCGTCGCTCGGCGGGGCGGCGGTCGGCGCGGCCTCTGCGCTCGGCACGGGCTTCGTCGTGTGCGCCTTGGGCGGCCCGGGCGGGGGGACGGGCGGCGGCCCCGACGACACCACGGGCTGGGAAGGCGCCTTGGGCTTCGGTGCCGGACCCCTCACGGTGGCCAGGGCGGCGCGCGCCTCGGCCGCCCCCGGAGGGCCACCAGTCGACGGCGCGGGCGGTGTGGGCTCCGGAGGAGCCTGGGTGGGAGGCGAGTCGAGGGCGGGGGCGGGGGTCGTCGGCGCCTCGGGCGGGTTGACCACCGGCGCGGCGGCGGTGGGAGTGGACGGACTGGCTGTCGCGACCGGAGTCCCCCCGGCGGCGGCCCGCTCGAGGCGCTCGATGCGCTCGAGCAACGCGCCGGTCGACGTGTCGGAGTCGGGCCTGGTGAGACGGACCAAGGCCACCTCGAGGCTGACCCGGGGGTCGAGCGCCTCGCGCATGTCGGCCAAGGCCGAGCCGATCTCGTCGACCGCCCGCGTGATGCCCGCCGGGCCCAGTCGTCGGCCCTGCTCCTCGACCGCCACGGCGGCGTCGTCGGGGAGCATCACCAGGCTGCGGGCCATGGTGGCGAGGAAGGCGTTGCGCAGGTGGCTCAGCAGATCCTCGGCCACCCGGCGGGCGTCGCGTCCGGCCGAGCAGGCCTGGGCCACGGCCATCAGGGCCCGTCCCGGGTCGCGTTCGCACAGGGCCTCGACGATCTCGTCGGTGGCGTCGTCGTCGGTGTCGACCTCGCCCGCGGCCGCCACCTGGTCGAGGGCCGAGAGGGCGTCGCGGGCCGAGCCCTTCCCGCGGCGGACGACCAGGTCGATGGCCTCGGGCGCCACGTTGAGGCCGGCCGCGGTGTTGATGTCGGCCAAGAGGCCGCCGAGGACGTCGGCCGACATGAGCCGGAACTCGAGGTGCTGGGTGCGGCTGCGGATGGTGGGCAGCACCTTCTGCGGGTCGGTGGTGGCCAGCACGAACACGACGTGGGCCGGAGGTTCCTCGAGCGTCTTGAGCAGGGTGTTGGACGCCGCGTTCGAGAGCATGTGGACCTCGTCGACGATGTACACCTTCCACCGCCCCGGCGTGCCCAGCGCCGCCCTCGACACCAGATCGCGCATGGCGTCGACGCCGTTGTTGGAGGCGGCGTCGAGCTCTTGCACGTCGAGCGACGTGCCCCGCTGCACCTGGATGCAGCTCTCGCACTCGCAGCACGGCTCGCCGTCCTGCAGGTTGGTGCAGTTGAGGGCCTTGGCCAGGATGCGGGCCGTGGTCGTCTTGCCCGTGCCCCGGGGCCCGCTGAACAAGTAGGCGTGGCCGACCCGGTCGCTGCGCACCGCGTTCCTGAGGGCCTTGACCACGTGCTCCTGGCCCCGCACCTCCCCGAACCGCTGGGGCCGGTACCGCCGGTACAGCGACTGATACGGAACCTCGTCGGCCATGCGCCCACCCTATCCACCGCCTGTAACACCGTGGCCGGGACGGGGCGGAGCCCGGCGACCGGTGCGACAGCCAGGCGATCTGCGGCACACGATGCCGTCCGCTGAGAGCTGCTGCCTTCCGGCCCTGACTCGGTTCACGGGGCGCCGTTGCGCAGGACCCGGCTGCCGCACGAGGCGTCGGGCTCCGACCGAGAAGATACCCTGTCCCACCGCCTGCCCCTTCGGGAGCAGGCCGGGAGGGATGCGAGAGCGGCCGAATCGGCACGATTGGAAGTCGTGTGAGGGGCAACCCTCCGTGGGTTCAAATCCCACTCCCTCCGCTCCTCTTGGTCGCCGTGCTCGATGCGCGTGAATGGATCTCGGCTTTGGTGACTGGATCGGGGCCATGGGACCCCGTTCGAGTCACCAAAACCCCCGGCGCTTGCTCAGCGCTGGATGCCGGGCCGCCCGCTCGCCCGCCATCGGTCGGCGCGGTTCCGGAGGCGGGAGGCCCCGATGGCGAGGTTGAGGATCCCGATGAAGATCTGGCCGATCGCCACGCCCAGCCACGGGACGGACCACCGGGCTGCGAGCCCGAAGCCGACCGCCGCGATGGCGAAGCTGAACAGCGGGGCGATCCACGCGGCGCGGCCCGGGTGCTCGAGGGTCCAGAGGTCGTAGCGGCCCTTGGGCACCACCGACGGCTTCCGACGACCAGGGTCGCGGTCGATCGCCGGCTCAGGGGGGACCCCGCCCGAGGTCGGCCACCACCGCTCCTCGCTCATTGGCAGACGCGACCCAGTGGGGTCGGGACACAGTTGCGGCGCGGGGGCGGGGCGGTCGTGGTGGTCGTTGGCCCCGGCTGCGAGTCGGACGACGGGGCATCCGAGGTGGGACCTCCGGACGAGGTACGGCCCGCCTGGCCACCCGCCGACGCCGATGAGGGCGATGCCGACAGCGCAGGCCCGGCGAAGGAGAGCGGGTCAGCACCGGCGTCGATCTGGACGGGCTCGCGGCCCGGATAGTCCTGGGCGATCCGGGACCGGGCGAAGCCGAAGGCGTCCTGGACCGTCCCGGGGGCCAAACGCTCGAGCATGGCTTGGCGGATCATGTACTCGACCATGTACGACCGCCCGAAGCCGGAGTTCTCATAGGCCAGCGCATTGGCGGGAGCGGCACCGGTGAGAACCCGGCCCGGCGCGAGGAGCTCGTCGAAGCCGGCTCCGTAGCAGGCGGCCATGCCGATCCAGGCCTGCCTCGAACGCAAGGGCGCCAGCAGCGAGGCCAGCTCACGGTCGGTTACCAGCTGGCCGTCGGCGCCCACGACGGCTTGGGTGCTCGGCCCGATCCGGCGGGCGTGGCCGGCGTAGAAGAACACGGCCAGGGAGTCGGCGCCGGCCCGGGCCACCAGCCACTGGGCGGCCAGGCGGACGACGCGGGCGCTGGCCTGGGTGTCGCGGATGGCCACGATGTGGTCGGCGGGCACTCCCGACCGAAGCAGGGCCCGGTCGACGTCATCGGCATCGGCCCGGGCCGAGCGCAGGTCATGGCTCGAGCCGGGG
>JAUTXA010000216.1 GCA_030838265.1 Actinomycetota bacterium
GGCGCCCGCCGCCGACAGCCGCTTGGCCGTGGCCAGCCCCAGCCCTGACGCGCCGCCGGTGATGAGTGCTCCTGCTCCGTTGATCTGCATGGGCGGGGACTCTAGTGAGCGCCGTAGATTTCCCACACATGGCGATCACCGTCCGGGCTGTCGAGTACCCCGCCGACACCGACGCCATCCGGCAGTGGGAGGAGCGGACCTGGCGAATCGCCGAGGTTGCCCGGCTCGATGAGCTGATCGACACCGTCGGCCTGCCCGGCTTCTGGGCCCTCGATGCCAACGGCACTCGGGTCGGCCTCGTGCTGCTGCGGCCCGACGAGGTCCGGGGGCTCGAGGTGATCAGCCTGTTGGCTCGTCCCGAGGGATCGGGCGTCGGGCGGGCGCTGATGAACGCCGCCCTCGACGCCGCTCGGCACGCCGGTGAGCGCCGACTCTGGCTGGCCACGACCAACGACAACACCCGCGCCCTGCGCTTCTACCAACGCTGGGGGATGGACCTGGTCGCTATCCACCGCCACGCCGTCACCCGAGCACGCGACGAGCTGAAGCCGTCGATCCCGCTGCTGGGCCAGGACAACATCCCGCTCCGTCACGAGATCGAGCTCGAACGCCTCCTAGATTGAGGGCCGTGGACAATGCCGTCCAAGCCTTCCTCACCAACCTCATCGACGACGCCGGACTCTTCCCCCCAGCGACTCTTCCCATGGACGAGGCCGTCGCTGGTCACGTCGCGGCCAAGGCCTCGTCATTCGGCTGGATCATGGACCGCTTCGTGTGCTCGTCGTCCCGCCTCGACGAGCTCGAGGCGGCCCTTCCGCCCGAGGTGGCCGACGAACCCTGGGACCTGGCCGTGGTCGCCGATGGCGACTTCGACCCCACGGTCGATCGCCCCGGGCTGGTCCTGCGCCTCGTCGAGACCCGTGGCCTGCCCGACTTCGACCCGCACCCCAGCATCGAGGTGTTCTGCGAGCAGGTCGACATCGGAACCTGCCTCGAGAACGGCCACGGGGCCAAGATCCGCTGCGGCGGGGCGACGGCCGACCTCTACCCATCGCCCGGGGCCGTCGCCGCCTTCGTCGCCGAATGCGCGCAACTCGGCGTCCGCATGAAGGCCACGGCCGGCCTCCATCACCCGGTCCGCGCCGTCGACCCGGCGACGGGCATCACCAACCACGGTTTCCTCAACGTGGTCGGCGCCGCCGTCCTGGCCCACGGCGGCACGACCGACGAGGCCATCCTCACCGCGCTCGTCGCCGAGGAGGACCCCGCCGCCTTCACCCTGAACCACGAGATCTACCGATGGCGCGACCTCGCAGCCAACGCGGCCCAGATCGCCGATGCCCGCCGCGAGCTGTTCGTGGGCATCGGCAGCTGCAGCTTCACCGAACCGGTCGGCGACCTCGTTTCCCTCGGGATGCTGTCGTGACGGACGGCGAGCATCGCGGCGGAAGCACAGGCTTCGGGCTCGAGCACCTGCCCTACGGCGTCTTCTCACCGGGCCGAGGGAGCGAGCGGCGCGTCGGCGTCCGCTTCGGTGACGGTGTCGTCGACGTGGGCGCCCTTCTCGACGACGACACCTTCCGCCAGCCGACCCTCAACGCCTTCCTCGCCCAAGGCCCGCCCCGGTGGGCCGAGGTCAGAACCCGTCTCCACGAGGCGCTCTCGGATGACCGCGCCTCGCGCTCCCTCGATCACACCCGCCCCATCGACGACGTCACGCTGCACCTGCCCTTCGCCGTCGGCGACTACGTCGACTTCTACTCATCGATCGAGCACGCCACCAACCTCGGCCGCATCATGCGCCCCGACTCCGAGCCGCTCCTCCCCAACTGGCGCCATCTCCCGGTCGGCTACCACGGCCGCTCGGGGACGGTGGTGGTCAGCGGGACCCCCATCACCCGCCCCTCTGGCCAGACAAAGGCCGGCGACGCCGCCGCCCCCTCCTTCGGCCCAACCCGCCTCCTCGACATCGAGCTCGAGGTCGGCTTCGTCACCGGCGGCTCCGGCAACCCGCTCGGCGAGCCCATCCCGGTCAAACAAGCCCTCGACCACATCTTCGGCGTCGTCCTCGTCAACGACTGGAGCGCTCGCGACATCCAGGGGTGGGAGTACCAACCGCTCGGGCCCTTCCTCGGCAAGTCCTTCGCCACGTCGATCTCGGCGTGGGTCACGCCCCTCGAGGCCCTGCGCCCGTACTTCGTCGATGGGCCGACGCAGGAGCCGCCCGTCCTGCCCTACCTGCGCGCCGCCGAGCCCCGCAACCTCGACCTCGACCTCAGCGTCGAGCTGACCCCCACCGGCGGCGCTCACGCCTACCCGGTCTCGCGCACGACCTTCCGCCACCTCTACTGGTCGATGGCCCAGCAGCTGGCCCACGCCACAGCCAACGGCGCCACCATCCGACCCGGCGACCTCTTCGCGTCCGGGACGGTGTCGGGCTCCGAGCCCGGCACCATGGGCAGCTTCATCGAGCTCACCTGGCGGGGTGCTCGCCCCCTCGACTTGGCGGACGGGTCGACGCGCGCCTTCCTCGAGGACGGCGACACCGTGACCCTCCGAGGCTCGACCCCCGACGGCATCATCGCCCTCGGCGACGTCGCCGGGACGATCGAGCCCGCCCGCTACTGACGGCGGGGCTACATCGACACCGACCGCAAGGCGGCCAGCCCTCCTTCGTCCCCGAAGACCTCGAGGCGAGCATCGCCGACGAAGATCCGGCCCCACAGCGCCAGCAGCAGATCGGACGCAGTGGCGCGCACGGCGGCGTCGCCCTTGCCATGCCCCAGTCGCTGCCACGTGAACTCCCCACCACCGAAGCGGATGAGCCACTCGCCATCGGTGTCGGTGGCGTGCAGGTGCAGCGACTGCGGCGCCGCGCCCTTGGCCACGTCCGGGAGGGTGAAGTGCTCGAGGAACTCATCGACGCCGTCGACCGCCAGCTCGGGGTCGATCGGGGTCGCCCCCTCGAGGCCGCCTGCCGCCAGATCGGCGTCCCACCGATGGACCCCCGTCTCCTGGGCCATCCGGCGCTGGATGAACCCCATCTCCTGACGGTTGCTCCACGTCCACACCGGGGTGGACGGGTCGGCGTCGGCCAACACGCGCAGCAGCCACTCGAGCTGCTCTCGGCTCCACGCCACCAGCTCATGGGCCTCCGGTCGCGTCGCCGGCTCGACGCCCTCGAAGGCGAGCGACCCCTTCTCGGCGATCGTGGCCCAGAAGCGGTGGACGCCGCCGATGTGCCAGACCAGATCGCCCCCGTCCCAATCGGGACACGACGGGACGGGCGCACCCATGGCCCCCTCGGCCGCGGCCAGCAGGGTCGCTCCGTCGGTGCGGGTCGATGCCAGATAACGCTCGGGTCCGAGGCTCATGGGGCCATCATGGCCGAGTGGTGACGACCGAGAGACGGGCCGATGGTGTGTGGTCGTCGCATCTGCGCACGCTCACCGTCGGCCTGGTCATGAGCGTCACCCTGGTGGCGTCGGAGCAGCTGGCCGTCGCCACCGTCCTTCCCCGCGTGGCCCGCGACCTGCACGGCCACACCCTCTATGGCTGGGTGTTCAGCGCCTTCATCCTCGGCAGCCTGGTGGGGACGGTGGTCGCCGGCCAGCAGGTCGACAGGGCCGGGCCGGCTCCCGCCTTCACCGTCGGTGCCAGCCTCTTCGCCGTCGGCCTCGTCATCGGCGGGCTGGCCCAGCACATGCCGGTGCTGGTGGCGGGACGGGCCGTGCAGGGCTTCGGCGCCGGCGCCGTTCCGGCCGTGGCCTACGCCGTGATCGGCCGGGCCTATCCCGACGCGCTCCGTCCCCGCATGTTCGCCATCCTCTCGACGGCGTGGGTCGTCCCTGGCTTGGCCGGCCCCGCCCTCGCCGGCCTCGTCTCCGAGCACTTCGGGTGGCGCGCCGTCTTCCTCGGGCTCCTCCCGCTGGTGGCGATAGCAGTGGCGCTGACCGTCACCGCCCTGCGCGGCGTCGGGGCGCCAACGGTGGCGCGGCCGGCCCCGTCGAGTCGCACCCGGCTCGCCATCGTCCTCGCCGTCGGCACCGCTGTCTTCCTGACCGGCTCGACGTCGCACCGACCGGCGGTCGCCTTCCCGCTGGCGGCCCTCGGCCTGGCCATCGCCTTTCGCCCCTTGCGCCGCCTCTTGCCGCCCGGCACCTTGCAAGGCCGGCCCGGCCTCCCCGCCGCCATCGCCATGCGCGGCCTCAACAACTTCGCCTTCTTCGGCGCCGACGCCTTCGTTCCCCTCGCCCTCACGCGGGTGCGCCACCAATCGACGCTCTTCGGCGGCGCCGCCCTCACCGCGGCCACCCTCACGTGGACGGCGGGCGCCTGGATCCAGGCCCGCTTCATCAACCGGATCGGAGCCCGGCGCCTGGTGCGAGAAGGCCTCGGTTTGATCGTGGTCGGGGTCACCCTCGCCTTGGTCACGCTGTCGAGCGCCGTCCCCGCCGCGTTGGGCATTGTGGCCTGGGCCATCGCCGGGCTCGGCATGGGGCTGGCCTACGCACCCATCAGCCTCGTCGTCCTGCGTGAAGCGCCGGAGGGCGAGGAGGGCACGTCGTCGGCCTCGATGCAGCTGGCCGACAACCTCGGCGTGGCCCTCGGCACCGGCTTGGGCGGCGCCGCCATCGCCTACGGCGAGATCGCCCACTGGGCGCCGGGCGCGGGCATCGCCATCGCCTTCGGCCTGGCCCTCGCCGTGGCCGTCGTCGGCGCGGTGGCGTCGAGCGGGCTACCCGGCCCCGAGGCCGTCGAGCAGCTCGAGCACCTCAGCCCGTGACGTGACGAAGATGAACCGCAGGTGGGCGTTGGCCGGGTCGGCGGCCGCGTCGCGATAGCGCTGCCGGTACTTCTCGTAGTTGACCCAGGCCCACCGCACGATGGACTTGTTGGGGTCGAGGCGCCAGAAGTTCGTGACGGGCTCCCGGTTGCCGTTCCACAGCTCCTCCCGGGTCAGGCTGCGGCGCAACGTCCGTCCGAGCAGCTGACGCATGAGATCGCGGCGAGAGAGGTCGAACACCACCACCGTGTCGGCGCGGGCCCACACGATGTCGCGGACCCGCGAGTAGTTGCCGTCGATGACCCACCCGTCGCCCGCCGCCATGGCCGCGGTTTCGGCTCGGAACTCGTCGAGAGGCCGCTCCTGCCACCCCGGCAGGTGGAAGATCGAGTCGAGCTCGAGGAAGGGCACACCGAGCCGAGCCGCCAGGGCCCGACCGGTGGTGGTCTTGCCCGAGCCCGAGTTCCCGACCATCGACACCCGTCTCATGGCGGGCCCGCTCACCCTCGGATCGTCTGCCACCCTTCGCCCTTCTCCCCCTTGCGGCGGATGACCTGCACACCGCAGGACCGGCACCCGACGCGCTCGACCTCGCCACTGCGCCGCGGCTGTTCGTGCACCAGCTCGCCACAGTGCCCGCAGCGGATCGGTTGCTGGGACTCGCCCGTCGACGCCATCACCCTCCTTGGCCCATTCCTCCCGGGCGGACCTACGATCCTTCCACGGAGGACGGCTTCGCCCTCCGGCCATTCGTGGGAGGCCGCCATGAGCGACACGAGCGTCGTCTACAACCCCTTCGAGCCCGGGTTCGCCGAGGAGCCCTATCCGTCGTACGCCGTCCCCATGACGGTCACCGCCTGATGGCCGCGTCCGACGCTGTCGACCCGCTCGCCCTCTTCCGCCTCGATGGCAAGGTCGCCGTCGTCACCGGCGCCAGCTCGGGCATCGGCGTCCGCTTCGCCCAGGTGCTCGACGCCCTCGGCGCCACCGTGGTGCTGGCCGCCCGCCGAGTCGACCGCATCGAGGCCCTGGCCAAGGACCTGCAGCGCGGTGATGCCATCGCCTGCGACGTGAGCGAGGCCGGCGCCTCAGCCGCCCTGGTGCAGTCCGTCGTCGACCGCCACGACCGCGTCGACGTCGTGGTGGCCAACGCCGGCATCGCCAACACCACCCCCGCCCTCAAGGAGTCGGTCGAGTCGTTCACCGACGTCGTCACCGTCGACCTCATCGCTCCCTTCGAGCTGGCCCAGGCCGCGGTGGCCAACATGCGGGAGCGCAAGGAGGGCGGCAGCGTCGTCAACACCGCGTCGGCGGCCGGGGTGCGCTCGTCGCCGATGCTCCCCCAGGCCAGCTACGTGGCGGCCAAGACGGGCCTGGTGGGTCTCACCCGCGAGCTGGCGCTGCAGTGGTCGCGCTACGGCGTGCGGGTCAATGCTCTGTGTCCGGGGATGTTCCCGAGCGAGATGACGGCCGAGCTGACGGACTCGCCCGAGCTCACCGCCGCCTTCGTGACCAAGGTGCCCCTGGGTCGGGTCGGGCAGGCCCACGAGCTCGACGCCGCCATCGCCTTCCTCGCCAGCCCGGCCAGCAGCTACATGACGGGCCAGATCCTCGTCATCGACGGCGGGGGCAGCCTGTAATCACCTCGCTCGGACGGGCGGCTCGTCCCTAGGCTGCGGCCCATGGGGGACTTGGGCCAGGACACCGCAGTCGAGCAGGTCGACGAGGGCCGCTACACCGGCAAGCTCAGTGACGCCTGGGCCATCTGGGGGCCGATGGGCGGCTACATCGCCTCGTTTGCCTTGCGCGCCGCCGGCGCGGCCAGCCCCTTCGACCGACCGGCCAGCTTCTTCTGCCAGTACCTCGGGGTGGCCGCCTTCGACACCGTCGACATCGAGGTCACGACCCTGCGTCAAGCCAAGACGGCGCTGGCCCAGCGCGTCCACATCACCCAGGGCGGGCGCTCGATGCTCGAGGCCACCGTCTGGAGCACGGGCGAGGTCGACGGCCTCGACCACGACGAGACCCACCCCCCCGACGTCCCCTCCCCGGGCGACCTCAAGCCCATCACCGAGCTCCTGTCCCCCGAGGAGCTCGAGACCGGCCCGCCCTTCCCCTTCTGGCTCAACTTCGAGACCCGGCCCATCAACTTCCGCAAGGACTGGCCGCCCAAGGAGCCCCTTCCGCCGGTGTGGCGCCAGTGGTGCCAGTTTCAGCCGAGCGCGACCTACGACGACCCGTGGCTCGACGCCTGCCGCTCGGTGATCCTCATCGACGTGCAGTCCTGGCCGGCGGCGCACCAGCCCCATGCCTGGAAGGACCACGGCATGTACGCGCCAAGCCTCGACCTCTACGTGTCGTTCAACGACCCGCAGCCCCAAAGCGCTTGGTTGCTGACCGACGGCGAGGGGCCGGTCGCGGCCCACGGCCTCATGGCGTGGAACGGCCGCCTCTGGTCCGAGGACCGGAAGCTGGTCGCGTCGGGGATGGGCCAGCTGCTGTGCCGGCGGATGCCCGGACGCTGACCCTCTCGACCTCGGCCCACCGCACCTCGCGGTTGGCCCCGTCGGCGTCGGGACGGAGGAAGGCCAGCATCTGCTCGGCTTCGGCCTCGACCTGCTTCTTGGCCTTGGCCTTCATGGTCTGGGTCAGTGGTCGCAGGTTGAGGACGGCCTTGCCGCGGGGCGATGCATCCCACATGCCGGCCACCTGGCCGTCGATGAGGATGGTCGGGGCGACGTCGCCGTTCTTGGCGATGACCGTCGAGCGGTAGGCCTCAGGCAGGACGCGAGTCCGCTTGGCGTAGGCCAGGAGGAGGTTGTCCCACTTCGGCAGCAGGCGGACGGGGGCAGGGGCGTCGTCAGGTCTCGCTGCGCTCTTGAGGTCGATCAAGGTGCGTCCGTCGTCGGCCTTGAAGGTGACCAGCTCGTCGCCGTCATCGAGCTCGGCGAGGACGGGGGCGAAGCGGCTCACCTGGTTGCCGCTCCACTGGGCTAGGTCGGCCTTGGTGGCGGGGCCGAACGCGGCCAGGTAGGCGGTGGCGACGTGGCGGAGGGCGTCCTCGTCGCTCACCGGCTTGGCCGCGTGGGCCGGCGCGGCGCGGTAGCGGCTGCCCCCGAAGTAGCCGAAGGCGGCATCCTCGGCCAGGTTGACGAGGTCGTTGGTGACCGCCAGCGAGGCGATGGCCGTCGGCCGCTCGCTCACCCACGCCGGCAGCTCACCGGCTCCCTCTAGACGGCTGACGATCAGCTCGGCCACCTCGATGCGGGTGTGGGTCCGCTTGGCCACCTCGGCCACCACGTGAGCCCGGATCTCGTCGAGGTCGAACTCCATGCCCTGCAGCCGCTTCAGGGTGTCGGCGTAGTACGCGCTCCCGGCCGCCCGCCGGTAGTGCGGAAGATGGCGAGCCGTCACCAAGTGGAGAGTGCCGCGCATCACGGTGGTCTTCACGACCTCGTCGTTGGCCAGGGCATCGCTGAGGTGCTCGCGGCGGAAGCCCTCGACTCTCGTCCAGAGCCCGACGTAGGGCGAGATCGAGTACTGGGCCTGCATCCCGGCGAGGGCGTCGACAGCATCGACCACGCTCAGGTCGGCTCGCTCGACGAGGTGCTGGCGGGTCAGGGTCCAGCGATTGAGCTGGGCGTCAGAGACGGTCGCTGCGGCCACGTGGGTTCAGCGAACCTCGTACATGTCGTAGACGATCGTCGACATGTCTGCGCTCACGTCGCCCTTGGCCACCGCCTGCACCCGGTTGAGCCAGGCGTAGCGCTCGTCGCCGGTGTCGAACCGGGGTGCGGAGTACACACTCGGCGGCTGCTGCGACAGGTCGATCCGACCGTTGTACTGGACGAAGATGGCGGCGCCGTCGTCGGTCTCCCACGAGGCCCGCACGTCGACCGTGCCAAAGGTGCCGTCCGGCGCGACCGTGAGCCAGTCGGCGCCACCGGTTCCCTTGGCTGTGGCGTTGATGCGCTCGCCCGTCACATCCCAGGTGTCGACCTCGACGATGATCCGGGTTCCGGCCGGCGTCCCCGGCATCAGGATGGGCGGCTTCAGGTGGACGGTGGCAACGCACAGGGGAACGAGCTCAGGAGCCATCCCCTGATCATGCTCAGCGAAGGAACAATCCCGCCACTGTGACGACGGCGACGACGGCCCCGAGGACGCGACGGAACCGGCTCTCGCCCCGCAGCACCTCGTCGACCGCCCACCACAGGAGCGAGACCACTGCGGTGACGCTGACGATGGTGCCGAGAGCGCCATGGGGATGGGCGAACCGCTTGATGGCGGCCGCGAAGAGGAACAGGAACAGCGGGAGGTTCGGCATCTGGGCAATGACGACCTTGCCGGTCTCCGGGTCGCGGCACAGCCAGTCAAAGGCGCGGACGAAGGGGTTGTCGCCTCCTCGGGTCTCGGTGCGATCTCGATTGTGTTGTTTGG
>JAUTXA010000242.1 GCA_030838265.1 Actinomycetota bacterium
GCCCGGCCGTGCACGTGGGCCCCCGCGGCTGCGGCCTCGAGGGGCGCGAGCCCAGCGGCCAGGAAGGCACCGATGACGCCCGAGAGGACATCGCCCGTCCCCGCCGTGGCGAGGAAGGGCCCGCCGCTCGTCGTCAGCAGCACCCGGCCGTCGGGGTCGGCGACGACGGTGGTCGAGCCCTTGAGGAGCACGGTGGCGCCGAAGCGCTGGGCCGCCGCCCTGACCGACGCCAGTCGGTCGGCACCCGCGTCCGCGCCGGTCAGGCGGGCGAACTCCCCCTCGTGCGGAGTGAGCACCGTCGGGGCCGATCGGGCCCCGAGCAGTGCCGCGGCGTCGTCGGGCCCACCCAGAGCGAAGAGTCCGTCGGCATCGACGACCACCGGCGTCGCAGCCCGGCTGACCAGCTCTCGCACCTCGCCCGCCGTCGCCCCGGCCCGGCCCAGGCCGGGACCGACCACCACGGAGTGGGCTCGGTCGTCGCCGAGGACCTCGTTCCACCACGAGCCTCCGCCCAGGGCGCGGGCCACCACCTCACTGGGCGGGAAGACGTCGGGCGGCGACCCGGGCGAGTAGAGGCGCACCATCCCGGCGCCGGCCCGCGACGCGCCATGGCTGGCCAGCATGGCGGCGCCCAACATGCCGCCTGACCCGGCCACCACGCTCACCGCTCGTTCCCACTTGTTGGTCTCTCGAGCGCGATCCGGAAGCCACGTGCTGATGTCGACGTCCTCGACCACATGGCAGCGGGCCGGGCCGACGTCGAGCCCGATCTCGACCACCTCGACGTCGCCCGCCCGTCCCGGCCCCTCACCGAGCAGGAGGCCCGGCTTGAGGGCGGCGAAGGTCACCGTGGCGTCAGCTCGCACCGAAGTCTCCGACGCCGTCCCGGTGGTGCCGTCGACCCCCGACGGGATGTCGACGGCCAGCACCGGCGCGCCACCGGGGTCGGGGGCGTCGTAGGAGCCGTGGAAGCCGGTGCCGTAGGCGGCGTCGATCACCAGGTCCGACGCCGGCAACCGGGCCGGCGCATCGGCGGCATCGACGACGACCACCCTCACCCCTCGCTGGCGGAGCTGGTCGGCCGCGGCCCGTCCGTCCGCCCCGTTGTTGCCCTTGCCGACGACGACCACGACCCGCCGGCCGTACGTCCCGCCCATCAAAGCCACGGCCGCCCGGGCGACCGCCGCCCCGGCGCGGGCGATGAGGACATCGACCGGATCGGGAGAGGTGGCGTCGATCCGGCCCATCTCGTCGGGAGTGACGACGGGGATCATGTCGAGCTCAGGTCGGCCGCTGGCGCCACCGCGTCGCCAGGTCGTACATGGGCTCGACGAGCAGGTCGATCATGGGCTCGGTCGCAAGACGGGCGTCGTCGAACGAGGGCTCGGTCTCGGTCACGGTGTCGACGAGGGCGGCATAGCGACCTCGGTAGCCCGACAGCACAGCCCGAGCGGTGTCGGCCGCCACGTGCTCGTGGAAGCGGACGTGCAGGAGGCTCAGCCCGGTGACCTGGTTGTCCTTCACCTCGGGAACCAGGATGATCGTGCGCCCGTCGGACAGGCCTCGCGCCACCGTCACCTCGCGCTCGGTGGTTACCCGGTGTTTCGTGCCGCGCAGGATGGATGACCCCTCTGTCCGCGACTTCAATTCGCGAGCCACGCCGCCTTTGTCGACGACATGGATGGTGGCCGGCCCATCGGCCGGGCTATCGATCTGGTACCGGGTGTAGCCCACCACCTCGGCGACCGCCGGGTCGAGGTCGGACAGCGTTCGCAGGCTGCGATAGAGCAAGCGGTCGCGGCTCGTGCCCGTGGCCAGCAGCTGACGGATGAGCTCGACGTCGGCGAAGGACTCCTCAGCCCGCGAGATGCCCACCGTCACGGTCTTGGCCTGATGCTTGATGGCGTCGATGGGGCGAGTGAGCTCGTCGATGGCCCGGTTCAGAGCGTCAAGCAGGTCGCTGACCACCGAGCTGGGGGAGCCGAGGCGGCCGTGCTCGACCTCGTAGGCCTCGAGGGGGACGGTGCCTACTGCGATCCGCAGGAGCGAGGTCAGCGACACCGCCGTGTTGGCCTCGAGGTTGCCGTTGAAGACACCCTCGCGCAGGCCGGCGAAGAAGCGACGGGCGTGGGGCTCGAGGTCGGGACGGATGCGATCGAGCAGATCGTGGTCGTCACCACCAGCCTCGACCGCGGTGTCGAGCACGGCCCGGATCTCCCGCAGCTGTCGGGCCTGCGAGTCGATGGCCAGGGCCGCCTCGTAGCCGAAGAGGTGCCCGGCCATGGCCGCCAGCACGAAGTCGACGGCCGGGTGGATGGTGGGGACCCCAATCACCTGGAGCGCGCCACTGAAGCGGCCCTGGCCCTCGGAGGCGATGACGATCGGGGCCGCCTTGTGGGCCCGGTAGATGGCAATCTCCTTGGCCACGTCGTCGGCCGTGGCGTCGTTGAGCCCGGCGGCGCACACCAGGATGAGGGGCTCAGCCGACAGGTCGATGTGCTTCTTGTCCTCGGTCGCGTCGAAGGCGATCGACTTGTAGCAGAGCTCGCTGAGCTTGATGCGCAGCTCCTGGGCCGCGATGCGGTTGAGGCCGTTGCCCACCAGCGCCCAGTAGCGGCGGGACGGAGCGTGGCGCAGGGCGGCGTCGGCGATCTCGTCCCGCTTCAGAAGGACCCGCTCCATGGCGTCGGGCAGTTGGCGCAGGGCGGTCAACAGGTCGTGGGCGGCGTGACGGTCGCCGACCCCGACCGCGTCGGCCACCGCCAGGGCGAGCAGATACCCCGCCGTGACCTGGGCGTAGAACGCCTTGGTCGACGGCACCGCCATCTCGACGTCGCGACCGTCCGATGTGTAGAGCACGCCATCGGACTTCTCAACCAGATCGCTGTTGCGGCGGTTCACGATGGCCACCACGGCCGCCCCTCGGGCGCGGGCCAAGTCGACGGTGCGGTTGGTGTCGGTCGTGGTGCCCGATTGGCTGATGGGAATCACCAACGTGTCGGACATGTCGTCGCGCAGGGCAAAGCCCGACAACTCGGTGGCCAGCATCGACGAGGCCAGGATTGGTGACTTGGCCAGGGCGAGGTCGAGGGCGGCGGCCGCGCTCTGGGCCGCCACCGCGGCGGTGCCCTGGCCGATGGCGAGGACCCGGGTGATCGACCCATCGCCCAACCGAGTCACGACCGAGGGCGGCAGAGCGGACGGCGAGAGGGCCACGGCGAGGAGGCCATCGTGTTCGACCACCTTGCCGCGCAACGTCTTCTGCACGGAGCGTGGGGCTTCGCCGATCTCCTTGAGCAGGTAGTGCGGCGCACCCGCCCGGTCGATGTCGCGGGTGGTGATCTCGGCGATGACGACCTCGGCCTCGGCCACCGGCAGCTCAGTGCCGTCGTAGGCCAGGCGGCGAATGCCGTCGAGGGTGCCGGCGCCCTGGCGATCGAGAACGACGACCTGGCCGGACGACCCGTCCTTCCCACTTGGCGACTCGCCGTCCATGCGCAGGTAGCGCGGCGTCTCCTCGACCAGGCCGTAGGGCTCGCTCGCCACGATGAGCGTGTCCTCGGCCAGCCCGACGTAGAGGGCCTGGCCGCTGCCCCGCAGGGCGAGCATGAGCTGGCCCGGCTCCTCGGCCGCGCTGGCGCCGATGGCCACCGACCCGTCGAACGATGCGACGGTCTCTCGGAAGGCGTCGATGAGGTCGGCCCCCTCGTCGCGCCGGCGGGCGGTGAGAGCAGGGATCACCTTGGCATCGGTGGTGATCTCGGGCGGGATGACGAGATGAGCGGCGGCCCGCAGCTCGGCGTAGTTGTCGACGTCGCCGTTGAGGGCGGCGGTGATGTAGCAGGACGAGGGGTGACCTTCCTCCTCGTGGTTCAGGGGGTGGGCGTTGGCCTGGCTGATGATGCCGACGCTGGCCCAGCGGGTGTGACCGAGGACGGTCGCCTGGGCCGTGGGGCTGTTGAGGGCCCGGCGCAGCAGCTCGTCGCCCTCGATGGCAGCCCGCAGGGCGCGCGTGTTGTCGCCCAGCTCGCCGATCTCGGCCGCCGCCTTGTAGACGAAGCTCAGATGATCGCCCGCCACCCGCACCGATCCGTTGACGAACAAGGGGTCGGAGCGCTCGGCGATCGTGGGGGCCACGGAGGGGTCGTCGAGCGGCAAGCCATGACCTTCGATGAGCAGGTGGAGCCCGGCCGAGTCGCGGCCCCTGACCTCGAGGCGATCGATGGCCGACAGCGCGATCTGGATCGAGGCGTAGGCCTCGACCGCGGACGGCGCGGCGCCGACGCCAGCCAGCTGGGACACGGCGCCCGCGTTGTGCAGGCGGTCGCGGGCGATGGCCCAGAGGGCATCCTTGACCCGGACGAGGGCGGCGCTCGCAGCCTCCTGATCGATGTCGGTGGCGGCACTGGCGTCGAGGGCAGCCTCGACGGCTCCGACCTTGGCTTCGATGGCCCGGACCAGGTCGGCCACGTCGGCCCGCAGTCCGGCGTCGGCGACGAGGGCCAGCAGGCCGGGAGCCCCTCGCAACAAGGTGTCAGCCGCCTCGAGGCTCTCGGCCCCGGCGCCCAGGCCGGCGACATCGGCCAACGCCGAGGGGCCGGACGAGAGAGAGTCACCCGCCTGGCGCAGCAGAGTCGTGACCTCGGCCGCCGACGGGGGTGGGCGGCCCGAGGGGCGGCGGACGACGGCGATGATCCCGCACATGAGAAGGAAGGCTACGGCGTGCTGGCCGGGCCGAGTACCCGGGTGACAGCCTCAGCCAGCTGGTCGGCCGCGTTGGCCGCTGCCGCCTCAGTGGCGGCCTCGACCATCACCCGGACGAGCGGCTCCGTCCCGCTGGGCCGGATGAGGACGCGACTGCGGGGCCCCAGCTCGCCTTCGACCCGCGCCACCTCGCCGGCCAGCAGATCGACGAGGTCGGGGGCCCGGTGGTCGACTCGGACGTTGCGCAGCACCTGAGGGAGGCGGGTCATGGCCTCGCCGGCCAGCACATCGAGAGGCCGACCGGTGCGGGCCAGCACGTCGAGCACCTGTAGGCCGGTGAGGATCCCGTCGCCCGTGGTGGCCAGCGAGCGGAAGATGAGATGACCCGACTGCTCGCCGCCGAGAGCCCAGCCATGAGCCTCGAGGGCGGCCAGGATGTGGCGGTCGCCAACCGGCGTCTCGTGCACGTGGATGCCGTGCTCCTCCATGGCCAGCCGGAAGCCGAGGTTGGTCATCACCGTGACGGCGACGGTCTCTTGGGGCAGCAGGCCGCGGCTGCGCAGGTCGAGGGCGCAGATGGCGATGAGGTGGTCGCCATCGACGAGGTCGCCGTTGCCGTCGACGGCCAGCACCCGGTCAGCGTCGCCGTCGAAGGCCAGACCGGCGTCGGCACCGGCATCGCCGACTGCTCGTCGCAGGTCGTCGGGGTGCGTCGAGCCGCTCTTCTCGTTGATGTTGGTGCCGTTGGGCTCGGCGTGGATGACGACGACCTCGGCCCCCGCGGCCCGCAGGGCCTGCGGGCCCACCACCGAGGCGGCGCCGTTGGCGCAGTCGACCACGACCTTCAGCCCGTCGAGCCGGCGCCCGTCGAGCGACGCCACCAGCTGGCTGACATACCAATCGACAGCCGTGGGCTCAACGGTGACCGTGCCCACCTCAGCCCCGACCGGAGGTGCCGGCGCGCCAACCGCGCCGCTCGTGATCGAGGCCAGCTCGGCTTCGAGCCGCTCCTCGACCTCGTCCGACAGCTTGGTGCCTCCGGGGGCGAAGAGCTTCACCCCGTTGTCGGAGAAGGCGTTGTGGGACGCCGAGACGACGGCGCCCGCGCCGCCCCGGGCCGCGCACATCGTGGCCACCGCGGGCGTCGGCACCACGCCGAGGTCGATCACCGTCGCACCCTCGGCGGCCAAGCCCGCGGCCAAGGCGGCCTGCAGCAACGGGCCCGAGCGCCGGGTGTCGCGTCCGGTGAACCACTCGTCGCCGCCCAGCACGCGCGCCGCGGCCCGTCCGAGGGCGAGCACCAGCTCAGGGGTGAGCTCGCCGTTGGCCACACCGCGCACGCCGTCGGTGCCGAACTTCACGCTCACGACCGACCCGGCCGGGGGGAGGCGGCGGCCAAGGCGGCCGGTGCCCGCACTACCGCTTCGAGTACTGGGCCGCCTTGCGGGCCTTCTTGAGGCCGTACTTCTTGGACTCCTTCTCGCGGGCGTCGCGAGTGAGGAAGCCCTCCTTCTTCAGGCTGCCGCGCTGCTCGGGATCGAGCTCGGCCAGGGCCCGGGCGATGCCGAGGCGCAGGGCACCGGCCTGACCGGACACGCCGCCGCCATCCATCGTGCAGTCGATGTCGTAGGTCTCGGACTGGTTGGTGATGCGGAGGGGCTCGGTGATGACCTGGCGGTGGGTGGCCGACGGGAAGTAGTCGTCGATGGCCCGCTTGTTGATGGTGATCACGCCCGTGCCGGGACGGAGTCGGACGCGAGCGACCGCTTGCTTGCGACGACCGGTGGTCTGGGTGAGGGGCTTGGGCATTCGAATTCCTCTGACTAGGCCGGGCGTCGGGTGTGCTCGAGGTCGAGGGGCTGCGGACCCTGGGCCTGATGCGGGTGCTCGGCACCGCCGTAGATCTTCAGCTTCTTGAGCATCTGGCGACCGAGGGTGCCCTTGGGGAGCATGCCGCGAACCGCACGGCGAACCGCTTCCTCCGGCTTCTTCTCCATTTGTTGGCGAAGGGTGAGCGAGCGCAGGCCGCCCGGGTAGCCGGAGTGGTGGTAGATGAGCTTCTTGTCGAACTTGTCGGCCGTGACCGCGACCTTGGCGGCGTTGACCACGATGACGAAGTCGCCGGTGTCGACGTGGGGGGCGTAGATCGGCTTGTGCTTGCCGCGCAGAATGCGGGCGACCTCACTCGAGAGGCGGCCGAGGACAAGGCCGTCAGCATCGACGACGTGCCAGGCGCGTTGGATGTCAGTGGACTTCGGAGAAAAGGTGCGCACGTGAACCCTTCTGCGGCGCGAATGACCAGCGGGAAATTGTACGGGCGGAGGGGGCGCGCGGCAAATGGCCCGGCCCCGGTGGACCCCCATTAGCCTGCCCCAGATGATCGGCCTGCGTGACATCGAGGAGGCTCGCGCCAGGGTGGCGTCCGTCATCCGGACGACTCACGTCGATCGATCCGACTCGCTCAGTCGCCTGGTGGGACGGCCCGTCCTGCTCAAGGGCGAGCACCTCCAGCGGACGGGGTCCTACAAGATCCGGGGCGCCTACAACTTCATCTCCCGTCTGCCCGACAGCGTGCAGGAGGTGGTGGCCGCTTCGGCCGGCAACCATGCCCAGGGGGTGGCCCTGGCCGCCACCCTGACGGGGAAGCGCTCGACCATCTTCATGCCCGTCAATGCCCCTCTGCCCAAGGTCGAGGCGACTCGTTCGTATGGGGCCGAAGTCCGGTTCGAGGGCGAGGCCGTCGACGACTGCCTGGCCGTGGCCAGCGAGTACGCGGACTCGACCGGCGCCATCCTCGTCCCGCCGTTCGACGACCCCCTCGTCATCGCCGGGCAGGGCACGGTCGGCCTCGAGATCGCCGAGCAGGCCGCCGACGCCGAGGTCGTGGTGGTGCCCGTGGGCGGCGGGGGCCTCATCTCGGGCGTGGCCACGGCCCTAGCCCACACCAGGCGCAGCGTGCGCGTGATCGGGGTCGAGGCCGCCGGCGCGGCGGCCATGCGAGCGTCGCTCGATGCCGGTCACCTGGCGTCGATCGACGAGCTGCACACCATGGCCGATGGCATCGCCGTCAAGACTCCGTCCGAGCTGACGCTGGCCCACGTGCGGGCCTATGTCGACGACATCGTCACCGTGACCGAGGAGCAGATCTCCCAGGCCCTGATCCTCCTGCTGGAGCGGGCCAAGGCGGTCGTCGAGCCGGCCGGTGCGGTCGGCCTGGCCGCCATCCTGGCCGGGAAGGTCCCTGGCACCGGGCCCGCCCTGGCCCTGCTCTCGGGCGGCAACGTCGACCCTCTCCTGATGATCAAGCTCATCGACCACGGGCTCTCGGCGGCCGGGCGCTACCTGGTGCTGCGCATCGTGCTCGACGACCGTCCCGGGTCGCTGGCCCGCCTCACCTCGGCGGTGGCCAAGATGGGCCTCAACGTCCTCGAGGTCGAGCACCACCGGGCCGGGACCCACGTCGGGGTGCACGAGGTCGAGGTCCTGCTCACCCTCGAGACGCGCGACCCCGACCACCGCGACGAAGTGGTCGGCGAGCTGCGCCAGTACGGCTTCGGAGTCGAGCTCCTGAGCTGAGCTAGCGGGCGGCGATGGCGGGGATGGCGGGCTCGACGAGCGGGGCGAGCTCGTCGATCTCGTCGGCCTGGGCCACAACGGCCTCGGCCTCGGCGGCCACGATGGCGGCCTCGACCCGAGCGTGCTCGGCCAAGGCAGCGAGTAAGGCGTGGCAGCCGACGGCCTGCTCGGCCCGCGTCGGCTCTTGGGTGGTGACGTGGCGCTGCAGGAAGCGCCCCGGGGCCACCAACAGCCGGCTCAGAACCGAGGACGGGCGACGGGCCGCAAAGCTGAGCAGCTCAGCCCCGGCCCCGATGCACAGGAGCATGGCCGGCGCCTGCAGGAAGCCGCGCAGCGGCAGCAGAGCGAGCGTGCAGACGGCGAGCAGGGCGACCAGGTTGGTGCCACACCGGTTGTGAATGCGGGTGCACTCGAGCACCGCCTCGGTGTCGTTGAGGTCGACGCCGGTCTCCATCGCCGTGACGGCCTTGTGCTCGGCGCCGTGATAGCGCCACATGGCCTGGGGCGATGCGACCCGCAGCACGCCGAGGACGACGATCCAGGGCAGGAGGTTCATGGCGGTGTCGGCCCATCCGGGGACGGCCAGGTGCTTCATGCCGTACGCCATGAACACCACCAGTCCCTCGGTGCCGACAAGGACGTTGAGGAAGCGACGGTTGACCCGCCGGGACTCGGTGGCCGCGCCCCTGGGGCGGAGCATGCCCCGGATGAAGCCGAGCTTGAGGGCCCCGCCCAGGCTGTAGATCACCCGCAGGACGGGAAAGGCGGCGAGAGGGTTGTTCGGGGTCTGGCCCACCTCGACGGTGCCGTCCTGGCGAGCGATGGCCCACGCCAGGGGTGTGCGCATCATGACCCCGTCGGCCAAGGCCTGACCGCCAGCCCTGATCGGCTCTGCTTTACGACCGCTCATCCCGCCGTCTCCGTCCCGTGTCCCCCGACATCGAAGGCCCAGGATAGGACCCCGGGGGCACCCTGAAAACATCGGCGGCGGAATGCCCGATCTGAACCTTCGCCCCGCGTTCTCGGCGCACTTCTCCGTCCCCGGGACGGGAAAGCGCGCCCGGAACGGGGGTCAGCGGGTCAGCGGCGGGGGCCGAGCTGGCCGAGGCGGGGGGCGAAGCGGCTGTCGGAGAGGCAGGCGAACGCCGTCCACGCGGCCGCCCCGCAGAGGGCCAGGTTGGCCAAGCGGACGAGCACCAGCGAGGCCCGAAGTGCCCCAGGCGCCACCAGCTGGAGGTAGAGCCCGGCCGCGGCGGCCACGACCAGCACGGCCCCCGTCGCGGCGGCGCCGATGAGGGCGGCCCCGGCCAGGCCCCGCCGAGGGCCGACCACGCCGGTCACGAGCTCGGGGAACACCACCAGCAAGACGGCGACGAGCAGCAGGAGGCCGGCGACGGTGTCGGCACCACCCGTGGCGGCGCGCAGCTTGTCGCGGAGCGGGGGAACGAAGCCCACCGCGTCGACGGCGCGCAGGCCGTCGATCAGGAAGCCGATGAACTGGACGGCGGCCGCCGCCACCAGCACGCCCGCGATGGCGCCCAGTCGCTTCGGCCAGCGGTCACCCGACGGAGGCGCGTCCTCGCCCCGCGGCTGCTCGGGGGCTTCGAAGTCACTCACGAGACGGAGTTCGACGCGTCGGGGTAGCGGACCTCCCAGAGGCAGAGCCCGTGGGGCGGCGCCGGAGGCCCGGCCTGGCTCCGGTCACAGGCCCGCAGCACGCCCGACATGTCGCCGGCTCGGCGCTTGCCCAGACCGACGTCGACCATGGTGCCCACCAAGGCGCGGACCATCTGCTGGCAGAACGAGCTGGCCTCGATGTCGAAGCGCACGAGGCCGTCGCCCAGGTCGAGCCAGCCGGCGGCGACGACACGCCGGATGAGCGAGCCGTTGTCGGGAGCCTTGCGGCAGAACGACGAGAAGTCGTGCTCGCCGAAGAGAGGATCGCACGCCAGCTGCATGGCCCGAAGGTCGAGGCGCTCCTCGACGTGCCAGCTGGTGGAAGCGAGAAACGGGTCAGGGACGGGGCGGTTGAGGACGGTGTAGCGGTAGAGCCGGGCCGTGGCCCACCGGCGGGCGTCGAAGCCGGGCTCGGCCTCGGTGACCGAGCGGACCACGATCGATGGCGACAGCAGCTTGATGAGCGAGCGCTGCAGGGCGACCAAGTTCAACGTGCCAGGAAGGCCCGACGCGTCGAAGCTCACCACCTGTCCCCACGCGTGCACACCGGCGTCGGTCCGTCCCGCGCACGTGAGCACCACCCGGTGCCCCAGTACCCGCTCGAGGGCGACCGTCAGATCGCCGGCCACGGTGCGGACCTGCCGGTTGGGAGCGAAGCCGCGGAAGGGGGCTCCGTCGTAAGCCACGAGCAGGCGGACACGGGTGCGCGGCCCCTCACCGCCTTCGTCAGCGACGCCGGCCGGCGCGCCATCCTCCTCCGACGGGAAGAGGGTCAGGGCTGAGGCCCCTGAAGGCTCAGACGAGCTCGATGCGAGCCATGGGCGCGTTGTCGCCATGGCGCGGACCGAGCTTCAGGATGCGGGTGTAACCACCTGGGCGGTCCTCGTAGCGCGGACCGATCTCGGCGAACAGCTTGTGGGCCATGTCCTTGTCACGGATGAAGGCGACCACGTTGCGCTGGCGGTAGACGCCGCCCTTCTTGGCCTTGGTGATGACCTTCTCGACGACCGGACGCAGGGCCTTGGCCTTGGCCTCGGTGGTGACGATGGCCTCCGCCGCGATGAGAGAGGCGACGAGGTTGCCCATCATCGACTTCTGATGGGCGGCGTCGCCGCCGAAGCGACGACCCTTCTTGGGCGTGCCGGGCATGGTGCTACTCGCCCTTGGTGCGCAGGGAGAGACCCCGCTCGTCGAGCTTCTGGATGACCTCGTCGAGAGACTTCTGACCGAAGTTGGTGATCGCCAGCAGGTCGTCGACCGTCTTGAGCACGAGTTCGCCGACCGTGTTGACCTGGGCCCGCTTCAGGCAGTTGCGGGGGCGCTCCGAGAGGTCGAGATCCTCGATGGGAAGGTCGAGGTCGGGCGAACCGCTGGTGGCCGCGGCCACGTCGCCCAGCTCGAGGCCCTGGGGGCTGTCGCTCATGTCGGCGACGAGGGCCACCAGCGAGCGCAGGGTGTCGCCGGCCGAGGCCAGGGCCTCACGGGGCGAGAGCGAGCCGTCGGTCTCGATGTCGAGGACGAGACGGTCGAAGTTGGTCGACTGCTCGACCCGGGTGGGCTCGACCGAGAACGAGACGCGCCGGACGGGCGAGAAGATCGAGTCGACCGGGATGATGCCGATGGTCGCCGACTTCTTGTTCTTCTCGGCGCTGACGTAGCCCCGGCCCTTCTCGATGGTGAGGTCGAGCGCCAGGCGGCCCTTACCGTTCAGAGTGGCGATGACGAGCTCGGGGTTGAGCACCTCGACGTCAGACGTGGTCTGGATGTCGCCCGCTGTCACCTCAGCCGGGCCCCGCACATCGAGGCGAACGGTGATGGCTTCGTCGACCTCGGAGCGCAGGACGACATCCTTGAGGTTCAGGATGATGTCGGTGACGTCCTCCTTCACCCCGGTCAGGGTCGTGAACTCGTGGAGGGCGTCGTCGAGGCGGACCTGGGTGATGGCGGCACCAGGGATCGACGACAGCAGGGTGCGGCGCAGCGAGTTGCCGATCGTGTACCCGAAGCCGGGCTCGAGCGGGCCGACGGCGAACTTCTGACGGTTGGCCTCCTCGTCGCCGACGGGCTCGACGGTGGGGCGCTGGATGATGAGCATGCGGGAAGGGTCTCCTTCGAGAACGGCTTGGGTTACTTGGAGTAGAGCTCGACGATGAGGGATTCGCGCACGGGCACATCGATGTGCTCCCGCAGCGGCAGGTCACGCAGGGTGACCTCCATCCCCTCGCCTGCACCCTCGAGCCACGGCGGGATCTGCCGGTCGAGGGTGTCGAGGTTGTGACGGATGACGATCATGGCGCGGGCCTTGTCACGGAGGGACACGACGTCGGCCTTGCGAGCACGGAAGCTGGGGATGGTGACGCGCTTGCCGTTGACGTTGACGTGGCCATGGCGCACCAGCTGGCGAGCCTGGCTGCGACTCGAGGCCCAGCCGGCGCGGAAGACGACGTTGTCGAGCCGCAGCTCGAGCATGCGCAGCAGGTTCTCGCCGGTGATGCCCTGCATGCGCGTCGCCTCTTCGTAGAGGTTGGCGAACTGCTTCTCGAGGACCCCGTAGATGCGGCGGGCCTTCTGCTTCTCGCGCAGCTGGGTCAGGTACTCCGACCCCTGGCGCATGCGGTCACGGCCATGCTCGCCGGGGGGGTAGGGACGGCGCTCGACGGGACACTTCATCGTGTCGCACTTGGGTCCCTTGAGGAACAGCTTCATCTTCTCGCGCCGGCAGAGGCGGCAGACGGGTCCGGTGTAGCGAGCCATCAGTTACACACGCCTTCTCTTCTTGGGGCGGCAGCCGTTGTGGGGAATCGGGGTCACGTCCTTGATGCCGGCCACTTCGATGCCGGTGTTCATGAGCGAGCGGATGGCGGTCTCCCGGCCCGAGCCCGGGCCCTTGACCAGGACGTCGACCTTGCGGACGCCGTGCTCCATGGCTCGGCGCGCACACGCTTCAGCCGCCATCTGGGCCGCGAAGGGGGTCGACTTGCGGGACCCCTTGAAGCCCACGTGGCCGGCAGAGGCCCAAGCGAGGACGTTCCCCTCGGTGTCGCTGATCGACACGATCGTGTTGTTGAACGAGCTCTTGATGTGCGCCACCCCGTGGGTGACGTTCTTGCGCTCGCGGCGACGGGGGCGGCGCCCGCCCGGCTTCGGCTTGGCCATTTACTTGCGAACCTTCTTCTTCCCGGCCACCGTCTTCTTGGGGCCCTTTCGAGTACGAGCGTTGGTGTGGGTGCGCTGGCCTCGGACGGGCAGGCCACGGCGGTGGCGGATGCCTTGGTACGAGCCGATCTCCATCTTGCGCTTGATGTCCTGCTGCACCTCGCGGCGCAGGTCACCCTCGACCTTGAGGTTGGCGTCGATCCAGTTGCGGAGCTTGACGACCTCCTCTTCGGTGAGGTCGCGCACGCGGGTGTTCTGATCGATCTCGGTGGCGGCACACACCTTCTGGGCGGTGGTCCGGCCGATGCCGAAGATGTAGGTGAGGGAGATCTCGAGGCGCTTCTCCCTCGGGATGTCCACGCCGGAAATACGAGCCATGTCGTCCTATCCCTGCCGCTGCTTGTGGCGAGGGTTGGTGCAGATCACCATGACCCGACCATGACGGCGGATCACCTTGCACTTCTCGCAGATCGTCTTGACGCTCGGTCGAACCTTCATGTCTTCCTACTTGTATCGCCAGGTGATGCGACCCCGGGTGAGGTCGTAGGGGGTGAGCTCCACTTGCACGCGATCGCCGGGCAGGATGCGGATGCGGTGCATCCGCAGCTTCCCGGAGCTGTGGGCCAGGACCTTGTGCCCGTTCTCCAGTTCGACCTTGAACATGGCGTTGGGGAGGGGCTCCACGACGGTGCCCTCAAGGATGATCGCGTCTTCTCTCGACAGGTGGTGCTCCTAGGGTGGTGGCGGCGGAAGCCGAGGCTCCCGAAACGGCTGTATGGACTGCGCCCAGGCACGACGGCACGGGCCGCGAAGGCCAACGAGAGAGATTACACCCGGCGTCCGCCTTCTTCCAATGGCGTCCTGGTATGTTCCGCCGCCCGCCTGTCTGTGCCTAGGGCCTGCCGCCTCATCCAGGCGACTGTTCTTGCGAGGACCTAGGCGGGGACGCAGACTCTCGCGTCCCTCCTCTCCTTCTCTCGAACCTCTTGCCGAAACCCCCATATATGGCGGTTTTGGCAATGAGATCGGCGTCGCCAGGATGCACACCGGCGCCAAGGGGACCTGAGGCAGCGCCGGCGACGACCTCAGTCGGGGACGGTGAGGACTTCGGGGCCGTCGTCGAGAATGGCGATGGTGTGCTCGACGTGGGCCGAGAGAGAGCCGTCGGCGGTGACGACGCTCCAGCCATCGTCGAGGAGACGGGTGCCGGGGCGGCCCATGTTGACCATGGGCTCGATGGCGAAGACCATGCCGGAGCGGAGCTTCGGGCCCCGGGAGCCTGGGTCGTAGTTGGGGACCTGGGGGTCCTCGTGCATGGCCGTGCCGATGGCGTGGCCGACGTACTCCCGCACGACCGAGTAGCCGGCTGCCTCGGCCACCTTCTGGACGGCGGCGCCGATGTCATAGAGGCGATTGCCCTCGTGCATCATCTCGATGCCGGCCCAGAGTGACTCCTCGGTGACCCGGATCAGGCGCTCGGCGTCGGCCGAGATCGACCCCACACCCATGGTGTACGCGGCGTCGCCGTGGTAGCCCTCGATGATCGCCCCGCAGTCGATCGAGATGATGTCGCCCTCGTCGAGCCGCACCGACGGGGCCGGGATGCCGTGGACGATCATGTCGTTGGGCGACGTGCAGATCACCGCCGGAAAGCCGTGGTAGTTGAGGAAGTTGGACTTGGCGCCGCGGCGGTCGAGCACCCCGCGAGCCACAGCGTCGAGCTCGGCGGTCGTGACGCCAGGGCGGACGGCCTCCCGGGTCTTGGAGTGCATCTCGGCGACCACCCGCCCGGCCTTGCGCATCTTGGCGATCTCTTCCTGACTTCGCCTCACCCGTGCACTCCCCTACGTCGGTCGACGGCCCGCACCAACCGGGCAAACACTTCGTCCGGATTGCCCATGGCGTCGATGGTGACCAGCTTGTCGCGCTCGAGGTACCACGCGATCAGCGGCTCGGTCGAGGCCTCGTAGATCTCGAGACGTCGGCGAATCGCCTCCTCGCGATCATCGTCGCGCTGCACCACCTCACCACCGCAGTTGTCGCAGGTCCAGTCGTGCTTGGGCCGGTTCTCGGTGGAGTAGTTCGTCTGGCACACCTGGCAGACCCGACGGCTGGCCAGGCGGCGGAGGGCCTGCTCGGTTGGCAGCTCGAGATCGATGGCCAGATCGATGCCTCGAGGCGCCAACATGTCCCACAGGGCCTCGGCCTGCTCGGTCGTGCGGGGGAAGCCGTCGAGGATGAAGCCCCGGTTGGCCGTGTCGTCCTGGTTGATGCGCTCCCGCACGACGCCGATCACGACCTCGTCCGGCACCAGCTCGCCGGCGTCCATGAACTCACGGGCCCGGAGCCCGAATTCGGTGCCCATGCGTCCTGCGGCCCGAAACATGTCGCCGGTCGAGATGTGAGGCACGACGTAGTGGCGCGCCACACGAACGCATTGCGTGCCCTTGCCGGCTCCCTGTTTGCCGAGGATGAGGAGACGGACGCCGGGGACCACTTACCTGGTGAGGAAGCCCTCGTAGTTCCGCATCGTGAGCTGGCTGTCGATCTGCTTCATCGTCTCGAGGGCCACGCCGACCGCGATCAGCAGCGTCGTGCCCGCGAAGGGGTAGCGGTTGATGTGCTGCGTCACCAGGAACAGCGACGGCAGCAGGGCGATGAAGGCGAGGAAGAGCGAGCCGGGCAGCGTGATGCGGGTGAGGATTCCCTGCAGGTGTCGCTCGGTGGGCGGGCCGGGCCGGATGCCGGGGATGTAGCCGCCCTGCTTGCGGATGATGTCGGCCTGCTGGTGCGGGTCGAACTGGATCGCGTTGTAGAAGTAGGTGAAGCCGATGATCAGCAGGCCGTAGATCGAGATGTAGTACAGGCTGGTGGGCTGCACCAGGTGGTTGTTGATGAAGGACCGCACCGCCACCCAGGGCACCACGTTCGACAGCAGGGACGGGAAGTAGAGCACCGAGCTTGCGAAGATGATGGGGATCACGCCGGCCTGGTTCACCTTCAGGGGGATGTAGGTGCTCTGGCCGCCATACATGCGTCGCCCCACGACCCGTTTGGCGAACTGCACGGGGATCCGGCGCTGCCCCTGCTCGACGAAGATGATGCCCACCAGGAGCACGAGGGTCAGGGCGATGATGATGCCGAACTTGAAGCCGCCGCCCTCGGCCAGGATGGCGCTGCCGCCGGCCGGCATCCCGGATACGACGTTGGCCATGATGAGCAAGGACATGCCCTGACCGATGCCCCGCTGGGTGATGAGCTCACCGAGCCACATGACGAACACCGTGCCCGCCGTCATCGAGAGCACGACCAGCATGACGCGGGGAAGGGTGAAGTTGGGGAGGATGTCGACATTGGCCAGGCCGCTGTTGCCGAGCAGGCCCTGGCCACCGTTGTGGAACACAAAGGCCAGGCCGGTCGACTGCATCAGGGCCAGGGCCAAGGTCATGTAGCGAGCCGTCTGGGTCAGCTTCTTCTGGCCCACGGCCCCCTGCTCGCGCCACTCCTCGAGCTTGGGGATGACGACCACGAGCAGCTGCAGGATGATCTCGGCCGTGATGTAGGGCATGATCCCCAGCCCGAAGACGGCGAACCGGGTGAGGGCCCCGCCCGAGAACAGGTTGAGGAACCCGAGCACGCCGCCCGCCTTGGCCGCCTCCTCCAGCCGCTGGACGGCGCTGAAGTCGATGCCGGGGACGGGGATCTGGGCACCCAGGCGGTACAGCACGATGATGGCCAGGGTGAAGAAGATCTTGTTCCGGAGATCCGGAACCTTGAACCTCTTGACGAATTTCATGGGCAGGCTCCTGGCCAGGGGCCGGACGGGCTAACGGTTGGTGAGGGCGTTGCCCTTCGCCGGCGGTCGACCGTTGCCGAACGGTGGCGGGAGCACCTCCACGCTACCGCCCGCCGCCGTGATCGCCTGCTCCGCCGACTTCGAGAAGGCGTGGGCCTTCACCTGGACCGCCCGGGTGAGGTCGCCACGACCCAGAACCTTCACCAGGCCGTGCTTGTGAACCAGGCCGCGGGCCCGTAGCGACTCGGGGCTCACGTCGTCGCCGTCGAAACCTTGGAGGGTGTCGAGGTTGACCACGACGTACTCGACGCGGAAGGGGTTCTTGAAGCCCTTGAGCTTCGGGACGCGCTGGGCCAGCGGCAGCTGACCGCCCTCGAAGCCCGCCTTGATGTTGTTGCGAGCGCCCTGGCCCTTGGTGCCGCGGCCGGCGGTCTTACCGCCCTTGCCGCCTATGCCGCGGCCGACGCGGCGGCGGCCTTTGGTCGAGCCGGGGGCGGGCTGCAGATCGTGGACCTTCACTTGGTGCTCCCTTCGGCGCCAACCTCTTGCACCGAGATCAGGTGGGGCACGCGGGCGATCATCCCCCGGATCTCGGGGCGATCGGGAAGCGTGTTGGACTTGCCGATGCGACCCAGACCCAGGGCGCGCAGCGTGCCACGGTGCTTGGGCTTGGAGCCGATCGCCGAGCGGACCTGGGTGACGAGCAGGTCAGCCATCTCAGGCCACCTCGGTGGGCTGGTGCGTGCCGCGCTTGCGCTCGTTGAAGGCATTCAACATGCCCTTCGGGGCGACCTCTTCGGGGGACTTGCCCCGCTTGCGGGCCACCTCGTCAGGAGACGTCAGGGCCTTCAGGCCGGCGATCGTGGCGTGGGCCACATTGATCGAGTTCGACGAGCCCAGCGACTTGCAGAGCACGTCGTGGATACCGGCCGCTTCGAGGATGACGCGTGCCGCGCCGCCGGCGATCACGCCAGTACCGGGAGCAGCGGGCTTGAGCAGGACGCGGCCCGCGCCGGCCTCGCCGATGATGGGGTGGGTGATCGTCGAGCCGGCCAGGTTCACGGGGAAGACGTTCTTACGAGCGTCCTCGGTGGCCTTCTGCATGGCCAGCGCCACTTCCTTGGCCTTGCCGTAGCCCAGGCCGACCTTGCCGTTGCCGTCGCCGACGACCATGAGGGCGGCAAAGCTGAAGCGCCGGCCGCCCTTGACCACCTTGGCCACCCGGTTGGGCCGGCCGATCGGCCGCTCTTCGAACTGCGAATCGTTCGCCATCAGAACTCCAAACCGGCTTCTCGGGCCGCGTCAGCGAGGGCCGCCACGCGGCCGTGATACTGGAAACCACCGCGGTCGAACACGACCTTGGCCACACCGGCCGCCTTGGCGCGCTCACCGACGAGGCGGCCGACAGTGGTGGCGGCGTCGCGGTTGCCGGTGGCCGACGACCGCAGATCGGACTCGATGGTCGAGGCCGCGGCCAGGGTACGGCCCGTGGCGTCGTCGATGACCTGGGCGGTGATGTGCTTGTTGGACCGGAAGACCGCGAGGCGAGGCCGGTCGGCCGTGCCTTGCACCTTCTTCCGGACCCGGAAGTGGCGGCGGGCCCGCAGCTGCTGCTTGTGCTTGGTGGAGCGGCTCACTTGGCTGCCTTCCCTGCCTTGCGCTGCACGTACTCGCCCGCGTAGCGCACGCCCTTGCCCTTGTAGGGCTCGGGCTTGCGGATCTTGCGAATGTTGGCGGCCACCTGCCCGACCAGCTCCTTGTCGATGCCCTTCACCGTGATGCGGGTCGGAAGGGGCACCTCGAAGGTGATGCCTGACGGTGCGTCGACGACGACGGAGTGGCTGAAGCCGAGGGCCAGCTCGATTTGGTTCGGACCCTTGGCCGTGGCCCGATAGCCGACGCCGACGATCTCGAGCTCCTTGACGAAGCCCGCCGTCACACCGGTGACCATGTTGTTGACCAGCGAGCGCGACAGACCGTGCAGCGCGCGGTTGTGGCGCTCGTCGTCGGGACGCTCGACGAGCAACGTCGAGTCCTCCTGACGAAGGGTGATCTCGCCGGGGAGGTCTCGCTCGAGGGTGCCCTGCGGCCCCTTGACGACGACGTGGCGGCCGTTGACCGACACGTCGACACCGGAGGGGACCGGGATGGGGGATCGTCCGATTCGGGACATCAGCGTTGGCCTTTCACCACACGTAACAGAGGATCTCGCCGCCCACGCGGCGCTGGCGCGCCTCGCGGTCGGTCATGAGCCCATGGCTGGTCGAGAGCACGGCGACACCGAGTCCGCCGAGCACTCGGGGCAGGACGTCGGCCTTGGTGTAGACGCGCAGGCCGGGCTTGGAGACCCGGCGGATGCCAGAGATGGTACGGCTCCGGTCGGGCTGATACTTCATGGTTATCTCGAGCGTGCGCCCGGGACGACCAGGGTTGTCGGCCACGTTGAAGCCGCCGATGTAGCCCTCCTTCTCGAGGATGGCGGCCAGCGCCTCCTTGAGCTTGGACGAGGGCATGCGCACCGTGTCGTGCATCGCCACGTTGGCGTTGCGGATGCGGGTGAGCATGTCGGCAATGGGATCGGTCATCGTCATCGCGCCACCCCCTACCAGCTCGCCTTGGTGACGCCGGGAACCTCACCGGCGTGGACCAGCTCGCGCAGGCAGATGCGGCACAGGCCGAACTTGCGGAAGACGGCACGCGGGCGTCCGCACCGCTGGCACCGGGTGTAGCCCCGCACCTTGAACTTCGGCTTGCGCTGCTGCTTCTGAATGAGTGCCTTCTTGGCCATGCTCTAGGACTGCCCCTCGCGCTTGAACGGGAAGCCGAAGGCATCAAGCAGGGCCTTGCCCTCGGCGTTGGTACGGGCCGTCGTGACGATGGTGATGTCCATGCCACGAGGCGTGTCGATCTTGTCGTAGTCGATCTCCGGGAAGATCAGCTGCTCGGTCACGCCGAACGTGTAGTTGCCCCGGCCGTCGAAGCTGTTCGCCGGCAGGCCGCGGAAGTCACGGATGCGCGGGATGGCCAGGCTGACGAGCCGGTCGAAGAACTCCCACATCCGGTCGCCCCGCATCGTGACCTTGGCCCCGATGTCGTTGCCCTCGCGGAGCTTGAAGGCGGCGATCGACTTGCGGGCCTTGGTCACCAGCGGCTTCTGACCGGTGATCACCGTGAGGTCCTTGACCGCCCCGGCGAGCAGCGACTGCTGCTGGGTGGCCTTGCCCACGCCCATGTTGACCACGATCTTCTCGAACCGCGGCACTTCCATGATGTTGGCCAGCCCGAGGGTCTCCTTGAGCTGCTGACGGATCTCGTTGTCGTAGCGCTGCTTGAGCCGAGGCCGCTCGGTGGTTGCGGTAGCCATCAGCCCTCCTTCCTGCGCGGGAGCTCGGCACCGCACTTGCGGCAGACGCGAATCTTCTGCATGACTCCGGCGGCGTTCTTCTCGATGCGGTAGCCGATGCGAGTGGGCCCGTCGTTGGGGCACACGATGGCGACGGCGGATGCCGGCATCGGCATCTCCTTGTCGATGATGCCGCCCTGCATGGTGGCCTTCGTGGCCCGCTGGTGCTTCTTGGCCCGGTTGACCCCGTCGACGATGACGCGATCCTCGTCGGGAAGGACGCGCATGATGACGCCTTCCTTGCCCCGGTCCTTGCCGGCCCGCACGCGAACGCGATCACCCTTGGTGAGCTTCATTACAAGACCTCCGGCGCCAGCGAGACGATGCGCATGAACTTCTTGTCCCGCAGCTCACGGCCCACAGGGCCGAAGATGCGGGTGCCGCGGGGCTGCTGCTGGTCATTGATGAGAACGGCTGCGTTCTCGTCGATGCGGATGTAGCTGCCATCGGGCCGGCGCTTCTCTTTCTTGGTGCGGACGACGACGCACTTGACGACGTCGCCCTTCTTGACGGCCGCGCCGGGGATGGCGTCCTTGACGGTGGCCACGAAGACGTCGCCGATCGAGGCATAGCGCCGCTTCGAGCCGCCGAGCACCTTGATGCACAGGACGGTCTTGGCGCCCGAGTTGTCGGCCACTCGGAGGCGGGACTCTTGCTGGATCACCGGGCCCGCTCCAGGACATCGATGACGCGCCAGCGCTTGAGCTTCGACAGGGGACGGGTCTCCTGCACCCGGACGCGGTCGCCGACCTTCAGGTCGGTGGCCTCGCTATGGGCGTAGAGCTTCTTGGTGCGCTGCACGGTCTTGGCGTAGCGAGGGTGCCGCACCCGCTCGATCACCGAGACGACAACCGTCTTGTCCATGCCGGTGGACGTGATCCGGCCTTCCCGCACCTTGCGGGGGTTGGGCCGGGCCTCGGCCGGGCTCTGCTCGGACATCAGGACTCCTCCGTGCTTGATGGGTCGCTGCGCTCCGTGCTTGATGTGTCGCTGCGGTCCGTGGTGGGTGCTGCCTTCGCCTCGAGCGCCTCGGCCTCGGCGATCTCGCGCTCGCGGAGGAGCGTCTTGATGCGGGCGACCTGGCGCTTGACCTCACCGAGGCGCGACGAGTTGTCGAGCTGACCGGTGACGTGCTGGAAGCGAAGGTTGAAATGGGTCTGCTTGGCCTCGTCGAGTCGGGTCTCGAGCTCTTCGACCTCGAGGTTGCGCAGCTCCTCGGTCTCGTGGGCCATCAGACCTGCACCTCCTCGACCTGGTGCTTGCGGCTGACGACCTTGGCGCTGATCGGCAGCTTCTGGATGGCCCGCTCGAGGGCGCCGCGGGCCAGCTCCTCGCCGACCCCGCCGAGCTCGAAGAGGATGCGACCGGGCTTGACCACAGCGACCCACAGCTCGGGGTTGCCTTTGCCCGAGCCCATACGGGTCTCGGCCGGCTTGGCGGTGACGGGCTTGTCGGGGAACACCCGGATCCAGACCTTGCCGCCGCGCTTGACGTGGCGGGTCATGGCGATACGAGCGGCCTCGATCTGGCGAGCGGTGATCCACCCCGGCTCGGTGGCCTGGATGCCGTACTCGCCGAAGGTGATCGTGACGCCGCCCTTGGCCTTGCCGTTGAGACGGCCGCGCTGCTGCTTGCGGTGCTTGACCTTGCGGGGCATCAACATGGCTACTCGGTGTCCTTGTGGAAGTGGGGGGCCTCGTGGTGCTCGCGGGTGCGGCGCTCGATGTCCTCCTCCTCAGCCAGCAGGCGCTCGAAGTCGGGGTCGACCTCCTGGATGAGCTCGGGCGGGGTCTCGCCCTCGGCCGGGGCCGGGGCCCCCTCGACCGGCGCGGTGCCGGGCTCGCCCTGCTCGGGGCGCCGGCGGCCGCCGCCGGCGCTGACCACCCGGCGGGGACGAGCCTCGCCGGAGGTGCCGCCGGTGGCCATGTCGGCCTCGCGCTTGATCTTGTCGTCGAGCGACGTCTTGTAGGGGAGGATGTCGCCCTTGTAGATCCAGACCTTGACCCCGATGCGGCCGAAGGTGGTCTTGGCCTCACGGAAGCCGTAGTCGATGTCGGCCCGCAGGGTGTGCAGGGGCACGCGGCCCTCGCGGTAGAACTCCTTGCGGGACATCTCGGCGCCGCCCAGGCGGCCGGCGCACTGCACCCGGATGCCCTGGGCGCCCGCCTTCTGCACCGTCTGGACGGCCCGCTTCATGGCCCGGCGGAAGCTGACCCGGCCGGCCAGCTGGTCGGCGATGCCCTGGGCGATCAAGGCGGCGTCGAGCTCAGGCTGCTTGATCTCTTGGATGTTGAGCTGGACCTTGACGTTGCCGGTCAGCTTGGCCAGGTAGGTGCGGAGGCGGTCGGCCTCGGCGCCGCGGCGGCCAATGACGATGCCGGGCCGGGCGGTATGGACGTCGATGCGCAAGCGGTCGCGGGTGCGCTCGACCTCGATGCGGCTCACTGCGGCCCGCTCGAGCTGGCTCATCAGGTAGTCGCGGATCTTCCAGTCCTCGACCACGTACTGCTGATACTCGCGGTCGCTGAACCAGCGCGACTTCCAGTCGGTGGTGACCCCAAGGCGGAAGCCGTAGGGATTGACCTTCTGACCCATTACTTGTCCTCCTCGGGGGCCGCGTCGGCCCCATCGGCGGGCGCTTCAGCGCTCTCGCCGCTCTCGGCACTGCTGTCTGCGTCGCCCGGGTCTGCGGCCTCGGTCTCGAGCGCCTCGCCCCCGGCTGAAGCCTCCGACTCGTCGACAGCCTCGACATCGACAGCCTCGACATCGACAGCCTCGACATCGGCCTCAACCGCCTCGGCCTCGACCTCGTCGGCTGTCGCCTCGGGCGTGATGGTCTCGGGCGCACCACCGCGACTGCGGCGGGTGCGACGGCTGCCGTCGCCCTCGGCCCCCTCGGCCCGGCGCCCACCAGCGACCCGCCGGGCCCGGCGGTTGGCCTGGTC
The DNA here is from genome assembly GCA_030838265.1 of Actinomycetota bacterium. Classification (GTDB taxonomy): domain Bacteria; phylum Actinomycetota; class Acidimicrobiia; order Acidimicrobiales; family BP-101; genus BP-101. The sequence continues at coordinate 23,258 of JAUTXA010000242.1, forward strand.
GGCGGTCTGCTTGGCCCGCAGCCGACCGAGGCGATCCTCGGGCAGGCGGCTGACGATGATCGTGATGTGGCACGTCCGCTTGCGAATGCGCGTGTAGCGGCCGCGGGCGCGGGGCCGGGCCCGCGTCCGGGTG
>JAUTXA010000275.1 GCA_030838265.1 Actinomycetota bacterium
CGGCCGGGAGGCCGAGGAGCAGCGCCCGGGCGCCCGTCGACACGATCACAGACCGAGCCCGGAACTCCTCGTCGTCGACCCAGATGCCGAACGGCCGGCTCGAGAAGTCGACGCGGGTCACCTTGCGGGTGAGGAACTCGGCGCCGAAGCGAGCCGCTTGGGCCCGGAAGTTGACCATGAGCTCGGGGCCCATGATCCCGTCGACGAAACCCGGGTAGTTCTCGACCTCGGTGGTGAGCATGAGCTGGCCGCCGGGCTGATCGCTGGTCGACGACGGCTCGCCTTCGATGACGAAGGGCCGCAGATTGGCTCTCGCCGCATAGATGGCGGCGGTGAGGCCGGCCGGGCCCGAACCGATGATGACGACTTCGCGGACGTCGGGCACGGTCAGCGCTTGGCGTCAGGGGCCCGGCGCAGGCGCCAGACGAGGAGGCCGGCGAGGACGAAGACGGCACCGATCAAGGCGTCGGCGGCCCATACCGCGCGCCCCGAGGCATCGCTGACCCACGCCAGGTTGCCCAGGTAGACGACACCGACCCGCACCAGGCCCACGGCCACCAGGACGAGGGCGGCCAGCCCGAGCGTGCCGGCGACCAACCCGTAGACGAGGACCCGGGCGGCCGTCGTGATGGGAACGGTGGTCTTGTCACGGATGCCGCCCACCACCGACTCGATGGTGTCGGCCGCCTGCACGGTCCAGTCGCTCCCCGTCTTGGGGGCCGCGGTCGGCTCAACGGTCTGCGCCATGACGGGCACACTACCCTCGCGGGCCAATGCGATCAGCCCTCGCCCTGCTGGCTGGAAGCGCGGCCATGGCCCTCGCTGCTCTCATCCTCGGCGAGTACGAGCTCAACGGGATCCTGCCCTTCATCGCCAGCCCCCTCTTCGGCATCGCCATGGCCGAGGTGGTGGCGGCGGTGGCGCCCGAGATCACCCCGCCGCTGGCGGTGGGGACGGCCGCGTTGACTGCCATCGGTCTGGCCTGGGCGGCTTGGATCCAGGCCGGGCGTCTCTGGCACTACGTGCCCACCACGACATGGCTGGGCGTGGTGGTGGGTGTGGCCGTCGCCCTGCTCTGGCTCAGAAGCGTTGGGAGACGAGGACCGCGCAGTCGGACTGAGCCAGCACCAGGAGTTGATGAGTGAGCGTTCCGCGGCTTGACGGGCGCGCTGAGAACACCAGCACCACGGCCGGCGTGCCCTGCCATCTCAGGCTGGCGTTGTAGAGGAGGGCCTCGGACGCCCCGGCCACCTGGCGGGCAGGGTCAACGCACACGATGGTGGACTGGTCGAACGAGCCGCTGGCCACCTGCGGCGCCTCTGGGCCGGTGGCCGCTTGATCTTCGGGCAGGAGCTGGGCCTGCACCCTCTCCCGGAGGCGATCGGGGCTCGTCTCGTCGCCCAGGTCGCCGCCGGACCGGGGGCCGGCGGCGCTGACCGCACCTGCGCCGCCTCCTCCCTTGAGGGCCGCCCCCGTGGTGCGCGTGCGAGCGGTGTGGCCGCGGGCGAGAAGGGGCACGGCAGCCAGCAGGGCCACGATCACAGCGGCGGCGGCGGCGACCGTCCACCCGCCGTTCCACCGCCGGCCGGAGCGTGGCCCGAGGGCGGGAATCGAGGCCGGGCGCTCTCTCGCCCCGCGCAAGGCTACGGCCACGGCCCGCTCGGTGACCGCCGGGTCCGGGCCCTCGGGTGGTTGCGCCACGAGGTGGGCGACCGACGCCAGCTCCTGCAGCCGGACGGTGCAAACCGCGCAGTCGGTGACATGGCCCGCCACCGCGCCGTCGGCTTCGCCGTCGAAGTGGGCGCTGAGCTGCTCGTCGGTGGGATGGGGCTCGATCATGGTTCTTGGGTTGGACGGTCGGCGCCGGTCGAAGGGTTCCCCACGATGCTGGCCAGGGCGGACCGGCCGCGGGCGATGCGGGAGCGGACCGTGCCGGGGGGAATCGACAGGATCTCGGCGATCTCCTCGTAGTCGAGCTGGCAGAGGTCGCGCAGCACCACCGCAGCCCGGAACTCCGGCGACAGCTGGGCCAGGGCGGTATCGATATCGACCCGCCCGGCGACGTCGTCGGGCGACGGCCCGGATCGACTGTGCACAACGGCGCCGGTGGCCAGCACCTCGTCGTCGTGGGGCTCGGGTCGGCGTCCCCGGCGACGGATCTCGTCGAGGCTGGCGTTCACCGCGATGCGGTAGGCCCACGTCGAGAACCGCGACCTCCCGTCGAAGCGGTCGATGCCGCGGACGATCGACAGCAGTGCCTCCTGCGCGGCATCGTCGGCATCGCTGTCGTTACCCAGCAGCCGCCGGCAGGCGGCGTGCATGCGCGGGTGGTGACGGCGCAGAAGCGTCTCGAGTGCCCCGCGGTCGCCCGCCTGGGTCCGGGCCACCAGTGAGACATCGTCTTCGAGAGCCGGTCGATCGATAGCGGCGAGCGTATCGGTGGCGACTCGATCAGCCGCTCACGTTCAGCTCACTCACTTGGAAGCGTTGGTCAGGGCCGGGGTCGGTGATCCACAGCAGCACGGCCTTGCCCTTGGCCCCGCCGAGCTCAAAGGTCGCCTTCTCGGAGCTCACGTTGGCCTGGTGGGCAACCGGTTGGCCCCATCCGGCCAGCGTGTTGGCGGCCCTGCTGGCGACGAAGACCTCGCCCGTCCACCCTCGGCTGGCCGAGGTGACGACGAGGCGGTCGAGGGAGTGTGACGCGCTCAGCTCGACGTAGATTCCCAGCCCGTCCTTCAGCCCGCCCCACGCCCGCGAGTTGTAGCGGCTTGTCGACCAGGCGGTGGCCGGGTTGCCGTCGGTGGCCAGCGCGGCCTGGTCCTCCTTCTCTGATCCGTCGCCCTTGGGGGGCGGGTCGAAGGAGTGGGTGGCGGCGATGGCGAGCGCCTGCTGCCCTGAGGATGACCCCGTTCCCGCCGCCCGCGGGGTCGACCCGGTGCCGTGGAACAGCCAGAAGGCCACGCCCATCGCCACCAGCACCACCGCGCCCAGCAGGGCGAGGGGGACACCTGCCTTTCGGCGGGGCAGGACGGGAGCTACCCCGCCGGCGGGAGTGGGGTCGCGACGGACGAGGGGCTCGGCGTCGTCGGCCCCGACGTCGACGGCCCGCAGAGCGTCTTCCATCTCGCTTGCGGTCTGGAAGCGCTGGCCCGGGTCCTTGGCCAGGGCGCGCATGGTGAGGTCCTCGAGCGGTCGGGGGATGCCAGCCCGCCGGCGGCGGGGGCTCTCGGCCTCACCCCTGACGTGGAGCAGCGCGGTGGCCAGCTCGGTGTCGGCCGCGAACGGTGGGGCGCCGCAGAGCATCTCGTAGAGCACGACGCCGAGGGCGTAGAGATCGGAGCGCGGGTCGGGCTCGCGGCCTTCGACCTGCTCAGGAGCCAGGTACTTGGCGGTCCCCACGATCGCCCCGGTCAGGGTCAGGTCCTGCCCCGCGCCGGCGGCTGCCTTGGCGATGCCGAAGTCGGCGACCTTCACCCGCTCGTCGCCCGCCGGATCCTCACAGATCAGGATGTTCCCGGGCTTGACGTCGCGGTGGACGAGGTTGGCCTGATGGGCATGGTCGAGGGCCGAGGCCACCTGGGCCGCCACATCGACGGCTTGGGCGATGGGCAAGGGCCCCCGGCCCAAGGTCTGGCGCAGTGTCTCGCCCCTGATGAGCTCCATGACGATGAAGGATCGGTCGCCTTCGGTCCCCGCGTCATAGGTCGACACCACGTTGGGATGCGAGAGCTTGGCCGCGGCGATGGCCTCTCGCCGGAAGCGCTCTTGAAAGTCGGCGTCGGCGGCCAGGTGCGAGTGGAGGATCTTGATGGCAACGGGCCGAGCGAGGACGGAGTCGTGGCCCTCCCAGACCTCGGCCATCCCGCCGCGCGCGATCAGGCGGTCGAGGCGGTAGCGCCCGGCGAGCAGGCGGCCAGGCGCAAGGGGTGCATCAGCGTCAGGGACGGAGGACACGTCGCGCCAACCGTACCCAGCCTTGGTGGCCCTGACCCCGCGCTCAGCGGGGAACGATGAAGGCGACGCCCATCACTCCGGGGCCGCCGTGGGCGCCGATGACAGCGCCGATGTCGCCAATCATGATGTCTTCCCGCCGGTGGAGGGGGGCGAGGAGGTCGAGGAACTCCTCGAGATCGGGAGCCTCGCCGTGCATGACGGCCAGGTATTCGATGTCATCGAACTCCTTGACCTTGTCGGCCAGGTACTTGAGAGCCCGCGCTCGTGTCCGCTGCTTGGACTCCTCCTCGACCTTGCCGTGGCGCACCTCGATGATGGGCTTGATCGAAAGCAGCGAGCCGGCCAGGGCCCGCGCCCCGCCGATGCGGCCACCCTTCTTGAGGTTCTCGAGGGTGTCGAGGGCGCCGTAGACCCACACCCGGGGGATGAGGTCTTCGGCTGCGCCCGCGACGTCGTCGATGCTCTTGCCCTGGGCCGCCAGCTCGGCGGCGCTGATCGCCATCACGCCGAGGCCCATGGTGATCGACTTCGAGTCGATCACC
>JAUTXA010000277.1 GCA_030838265.1 Actinomycetota bacterium
CAACGACCCCCCACGCTGGTCGCGCCGCCTCCTCGCCCTCGCCATCGTCTCCACTCTCGTGGGGGCCGGCACCCTCCTCTACATCCGCCAAGGCGCCCACACCATCACCGTGAACGCCGCCTTGGAGCGCTACCGGGCCGGCACCACCACGACCGCGCCGGCCCCGTCCTCGTCGGCTGCCAACCAGACGGCCGACACCACAGCCGCGGCGCGCCCCGGGAGCTCCCCCACTCCCGGTGCGGCGCGCCCCGGATCCCAGCCCGCGTCCGGGGCCTCGGCGTCCGCCGCCGGAGCGACCGGCGCCTCGACCGCCGGGTCACCGGCCGACGGCGTCTACGTCTATGCCACGCAAGGCTACGAGGAGACGAACGCCCTCGGCGGCGCCCGCCACGACTACCCGGCCCAGAGCACGGTGACGGTGCAGCGGTCGGGTTGTGGATGGACCGAGCGGTGGCAGCCCTTGCAGGAGCGATGGGACACCTGGTCGTTCTGCAACATCGCCGCCGGGCAGCACGGCAAGCACTTCGCGACCTACCACGAGTTCTTCCAGAAGAGTCAGCAGCAGGACTACGACTGCCCGGCCAATGCCATCTGGCGACCCACCAATCCGCAACCGGGCTCGAAGGGCCACGCCGCCTGCACCGGCTCGTCGGGCACCACCGACGTGACCGCCACCATGGTGGGCTTCGAGGACGTTCCCGTCGCCGGCAAGGCGGTGCGCGCCCTGCACGTGCGCTTCGACCTCGTCCTGAGCGGGTCCAACCGGGGCACCGGCGCCCAGGATCGCTGGCTCGAGGCCAAGACCGGGCTGCTGCTGAAGATGACCGAGGATCTCTCGTCGCAGTCGACGACACCGTTCGGCGACGTCCACTACGAGGAGCATCTCAAGCTGTCGCTCACCTCCGACCAACCACAGCGCTGAAGGGGAAGCCGATGACCAAGCAAGCCGTGGCCGGGCTCGAGTCCGACTATGACGCCATCCTCGCCCTGGCCGGCACCTTCACGGCCGAAGAGTGGGCCAGGCCGAGCAGTTGCTCGGGCTGGCGGGTGCAGGATGTGATCGCCCACCTCTCCGCCACCTTCCAGTCCCTCGTCGATCGGGGCTCGCTGCCCGAGACTCCCCCCGACGAGCCGGTCGAGCGCCAGCAGGATCGCTTCGTCGACTCGCTGCGCGGCCTGTCGTCGGCCGAGATCCTCGACCGCTACCGGGTGCTGGGCGAGCAGGCCATCATCGTGCTGGCCGGTCTGCAGGACAACGACGCCGTGGTCCCCGTCGGCGGTCTTGGTTCGTACCCGCTGCACCTCGTCGCCAACGCCTTCACCTTCGACCACTACACCCATCTCCGGTCCGACCTGCTCAAGCCCTTCGGGCCCCTCGATCGCAGCGCGCCGGAGGCCGGCGACGACCACCTCGGTGCGGTGGTGGACTGGATGATCGCCGGCCTCCCGCAGATGAGCGCCGAGGCCTTGGGTCGCCTCACCTCGACGGTGAACCTGGTGCTCGACGGACCAGGAGCCCGCGCCGTCACCTTCCGGTGCACCGATGGCGGCGTCGACGTGGCAGACGGTCAGGCCGACGACGCCGACGCCACCGTCACCTCGTCGACCGCGGACTACGTCCGCTGGGGGACGGGACGGGCCTCGTGGCGCGATGCCGTCCGTATCGAGGGCGACGCCGACGCAGCCGCCGCCTTCTGCGACGCGGCCCACGTGTTCTGACCGCTCAGAAGGCGAACACGACGTGAGGGTCGACGCGACCTTCGGCCACCCAGGTCCCGCGATCGCCCGTCCAGGCCAGTCCGTTGAAGTGCACGGAGCGGACGCCGAGCGACTCGGCCTTGGCCACCAGCCAGGTGGCGACGGCCCAGCCGCGCGTTGAGGTCATGGTGGCGGACAGCGAGATTGAGCCGAAGTCCTGACTGAAGGCGTTGGCCACCGCGATGCCGCCGCCGGCGGACGACGAGGCCTTCCCCAACCGGCAAACCAGCCCGCCCGCCACCTCGCCGGTGAGAGCCCGGGCCAGAGCGCGCGCCTCGGCCTCCCATCCGGCGTAGCCGGTGGGCATGGCGCTGCGTTGCACCTTCTGGGCGGCGACGGTCACGTCGAGGACCTGCCACCCGGGCACCCTGACCAGGACCCGGTAGAAGGCGGCGGCGGCGTAGCGGGGGTCGAGGATCTCGTCCCGCCGACCCCATCCCTGCGATGGTCGCTGCTGGAACAGCCCCACCGAATCGCGGTCGCCCCCGGTGAGGTTCCGCAACCGAGACTCGAGGAGAGCCGTGGCCAGAGCGATGGTGACGGCGTGGTTCGGCATGCCGAGCTTGAGCCCGACGGCGGCAATCGTCGCCGCGTTCGAGGCTTGGTCCGTGTCGAGGCTGTAGAGGGCGTCGGGGATGGCCGTGCCACAGCCAACACGGACGGGCGGCTTGTGGCTCCGGAAGCGGGCCACGCCATAGGCGGCGACGGCGACCACGACGGCGATGACGGCCAGACGGCGCACCCTCAACCCGTGGCTTTGAGCTGGACAACGGTGGCCATGGGATGAGCCGGATCCGTTGCCTCGCCGCCCACCAGCCAGGCCGACCCGCCCACCACCGCGACGCCGGCGTCGCTGCGGGGACCGGGCAGAGATCCGACCGGCGTCGCTCGTCCGCTCGAGTCGATGCGGTACATCGCGGCTGACGGCTGGGCGCCGACCTGGCCGCCGACCACGAACAGGCTCCCGCCCAGGCTGAACGCCATGGCGTGGCCGAGGGTCGTGGGCAGGTGGCCCACCACCTCAGTGCGGCCCGTCTTGGGGTCGAAGCGCTGGATGGCGTCGCTCTGCCCACCGGACTTGCTGCTCTCGGCCGTGCTCAGCTGCCCACCGAACACCCAGACCTTGCCCCCGAAGGTCGCCACCGCCGGGTAGCGGACGGGCTGGGTGAGGGTGCCCACGCTCGAGAAGGTCGAACCGTCCTTGGTGGCCAGGATCTCGGCGACCATGGCGTGGCCGTCGAAGCCGCCGACGATGTACGCGGTTGCGCCGTCAGTGACCACGGCCGCGTCGGATCGGGGCGTCGGAAGCTGCGACTTGGTCGCGGCCGAGCCCTCGACGACGTGCTGCACGGTGGCGACGGTGCTCGCTCCTCCCCCACCGAACACGTGGACCACGCCCTTGAGGAATGAGCCACCCATGTCGTGCACAGCGAGGGCCAGGGACCCGATCTTCTTGGTCTTGCCCGTCAAGAGATCCAACCGGTAGATGGCCGGTGTCGACACGTCGCCCGTGGCCAGACCGCCGGCGATGATCACGCGGGAACCGTCATCGAACACCGCCGCCCTCGAGACCGGCGCGGCCAAGGTCCACGTCGTGATCGTCGCCGTCAGGCCGACGGCCACCGAAGGCGTGCCCGCCGTCGTGGGGGCCGTGGTCGACGATGGACGGGGCGATCCTGCCGTCGACGAGTGGTTCGTCGTGGCGCACCCTCCAGTGGCAAGTGTGCACACCACAGCCACAGCCACAGCCACCAGCCTCAACCGGGGGGCGAGGATCACGTCGGGGACCGTAACCGCCATCCGGTCTGCGGCGGGTTCACCGCACGCACTCCTCTTGCCCGCGGGCGATGGTTTCCGGTACGTTCTCGCTCCCCCGCCGGAGGCAGGAGCACGGTGACCCGGGCCGGTCGCCACTGCTGAAGGGGGGTGGGGGGACGCAATGCCGGCGCAAGCCGAGCTCGAGGCCGAACAGGCCCACCTCGACTTCGCCTACGAGTGCCTGGAGGCCATGCGCGACCGCGTCAAGGCCCTCCACGAGGACTCGTTGGCGAAGGGCTACGACAAGGAGCTCCAGCTCGCTCTCGCTCACCGCGTCCATGTGTTGACCGACACCGGGCGCCCACTCTGCTTCGGCCGCATCGACGAGGAAGGGGGCCAGACGTGGTGGATCGGCCGTCGCCATGTCGAGGACCAGCGCTCCGAGCCGGTGGTGGTCGAGTGGCGGGCGCCCATCGCCATCCCCTTCTACCGGGCTCGCCCGTCGGAGCCTCTCGGCTTGAAGCGGCGGCGCCAGCTCTCGGCCGAGGCTCGAAAGCTGGTCACCATCGCCGACGACGTGTTCGACGCGACGGCGAGCGGCGACGGCGACGGTCAGCACCGCGAGCGTCTCGAGCTGCGGGGCCGCGACGCCCTCATGGCCGAGCTCGAGCGCAGCCGCACGGGCGAGATGCTCGACATCGTCGCCACTATCCAGCGCGAGCAGGACGAGGTCATCCGGGCCCCGCTCGAGGGCGTCCTCACCGTGCAGGGCGGCCCGGGCTCGGGCAAGACGGCGGTCGGGCTGCACCGAGCCGCCTACCTCATCTACTCGACCGAGTCGCTGAGCCGCGACGGCGTGCTGATCGTCGGGCCCAACCGTACGTTCCTGCGCTACATCGCCACCGTCCTGCCGTCCCTCGGAGAGGAGGCCGTGCTGCAGACGGTGTTCGCGGACCTCGTCCCCGAGCTCGAGGTCGGCGTCGAGGACCCGCTCGACACCCAGCGGGTGAAGGGCGACTCGCGCATGGCGACCGTGCTGACCAACGCCCTGGCCCTGCATCGCCGGCCGCCCCAGTTGGGCATCGAGGTTCGCTTCGGCAGCAGCGTGCTGCGCCTCAGTGCCGACGAGGTGGCCGAAACCTTCAACGAGGTGGCCGGCCGACGCCTCCCCTTCTCGGTGGGACGGGCCACCTTGCGCGATGCCCTCATCCGCCGCCTCCACGCCATCTACGCCCGCCGCCTCGGGTCGATGCGGACCGCCGACTACCCGACCGTCGCCCGAGCAATTCGCAACGACGGCTCGTTCAAGAAGGCGATCGATGCCATGTGGCCCTCGGTGCCGGCGCCCCGCTTGGTGCGGTCGGTCATCAGCGACACCGACCTGGTAGCCCGCGCCGCCGACGGCCTCCTCGACGGCGACGAGCAGCGCGCGCTCACCGCGGGCAAGCCGAGGCGGGGGCGGAAGGGATGGAGCGATGCCGACCTCCCACTCGTCGACGAGGCCCAGATGCTGCTGACCGGCCAGGCCCGGACCTATGGGCACGTCGTGGTCGACGAGGCCCAGGACCTGACGCCCATGCAGATCCGCATGCTGGCCCGCCGCTGTCCCACCGGCTCGATGACTGTGCTCGGCGACCTCGCCCAGGCCACCGGCGTGTGGGGCCACGATTCTTGGGACGAGGTCATCGCCTACCTCCCGACTCCCGACGGCGCGCGAGTCGAGGAGCTCCGTCTCGGCTACCGGGCCACGTCACAGGTCCTCGACTTCGCGTCCCGGTTGCTGCCCGAGGCCGCTCCGCAGGTCCGACCGACCGAGTCGGTGCGCGTCGGCCGCACCGATCCCGCCGTCGTCCGGGTGGCGGCCGACGACCTCGATGGCGCTGCCGTCTCCGAGGCCCTTCGCCTCGCCGGGCAGTACAACACCGTCGGCCTCATCGTCCCCGCGCCGCGGCTGGCACCCGTCGAGGAGCGTCTCGATGCCAGCGGCGCCGACACGGGTGACGCCGTGCGCGACGGTCTCGGCCACGGGATAACGGTGATGCAGGCCGTCTCGTCGAAGGGCCTCGAGTTCGACGCCGTCGTCGTGCTCGAGCCCGCCGAGATCGTGCTCGAGGCGCCGCGTGGCCTTCGCCTGCTGTACGTCGCTCTCAGCCGGCCGACCCAACACCTGAGCGTGGTTCATGCCGATGACCTTCCCGGGGGCCTCGACCCCCTCTAGAATTCGGGGCGGGCCAAGGAGTCGAGTCGTGGGGCGAGTGGAGCAGCAACCCGTAACCGAGGGGCGGCTCCTCTCGGCGCGCCCGGCCGGCGCCACGTCAACCCTTGACCTGGCAACGGTCGACCGCGAGGCCTTGGTGCGGGACCACATGACCCTGGCCCGCAAGGTCGCCGGGCGCTTCACCCATCGGGGCGAGTCGATCGACGACCTCAACCAGGTGGCGATGATCGGGTTGGTGAAGGCGGCGGAGCGCTTCGACACGGAACGTGGCGTCCAGTTCGTCACCTATGCCACGGCCACCATGCTCGGTGAGCTGAAGCGGCACTTCCGCGACAACCGCTGGTGGGTGCACGTCCCTCGCTCGGTGCAGAACCAGTACATCGCCGTGCGCGAGGCCGTCGAGCTGCTGACCCAGCAGCTGCACCGATCGCCCACCCTGCCCGAGATCGCCAACTTTGCCCAGCTCAGCGCCGAGGCCGTCCTCGAGGCCATCGAGGCCGGTCGCTCCTTCCACCCGACCTCGCTCGACGTCGGTCCCGAAGAGAACGACACCCGCCCGGAGCTCAGCGAGGTCGACAGTGGTCTGGCCGAGGTCGACGACCGTCAGTCTGCCCTCGCCCTCGTCTCCCACCTGCCTCCTCGAGAGCAGGCCATCGTCAGGTTGCGGTTCTTCGACCAGATGACGCAGTCCGAGATCGCCGGCCACCTGGGCATGAGCCAGATGCACGTGAGCCGCCTCCTCGCCCGCAGCCTCGAGAAGCTCAGGGCGTGGGTGGACGCCAGCCCGACCGAGCCCGCCTAGACCTTCCTCCCCGCACCGAGGGCGAGAAGACCGGGCTGTAAGGTCAGAAACCTCGTCGCGACGCGAAAGGGGAAGTTCGGTTGCTCTCGGCCGCCAATGTGCGAGCCCGCCAAATC
>JAUTXA010000294.1 GCA_030838265.1 Actinomycetota bacterium
GTCAAGATCCAGCTGCCCGCCGGGGCGGCCACTCCCGCGCCCCCTGTGGGCACGGCGCTTGGCCCCCACGGTGTCGCCACCATGGATTTTTGCAAGCAGTACAACGCCGCGACCGAGAACCAGCGGGGCACCGTCATCCCGGTCGAGATCACCATCTTCGAGGACCGGTCCTTCAGCTTCATCCTGAAGACCCCCCCGACGCCGGTGCTCCTCCGCCAGGCCGCGGGCATCGAGAAGGGCTCGCAGGCCCCCAGCCGCGAGCCGGCGGGCACGATCACCGATGCTCAGCTCACCGAGATCGCCCAGATCAAGATGCCCGACCTCAACGCCAACGACATCGAGGCGGCGAGGCAGCAGGTGAAGGGCACGGCCCGTTCCATGGGCATCAGCGTCAAGTAGGAAGCCAACAGTCCGACAACCAGCAGTTCGACCTCCACCGATCCGGGACGACCTCGCCCGGCGGTGGCCAACCAGAGGGAGGCAGCCAATGCCGAGTCGAGGAAAGACGTACGAAGACGCGCTGAAGGCGCTCGATCGCGAGAAGCTCCACGGTCCCGGGGAGGCGATCGACAAGCTGCGCACGATCCCGCCCCGCAAGTTCGATGAGACCGTCGAGCTCGCCGTCCGCCTAGGGGTCGACCCCCGCAAGGCCGATCAGATGGTCCGGGGCACGGTGGCCCTGCCCGCCGGCACCGGCAAGGACGTGAGAGTGGCCGTGTTCGCAGCCGGCGACGCCGCCGACGCCGCCCGCGAGGCTGGGGCCGACATCGTCGGGGCTGACGACCTCGTCGAGAAGATTCAGAACGAGAACTTCCTCGACTTCGACCTGGCCATCGCCACGCCTGACCTCATGGGCCAGGTCGGCAAGCTGGGTCGGGTCCTCGGCCCTCGTGGTCTGATGCCCAACCCCAAGACCGGCACCGTGACCACTGATGTGGCCAAGGCCGTCGCCGAGTTCAAGGGCGGACGGGTCGAGTACAAGACCGACAAGTTCGGCAACGTCCATGTGCCCATCGGCAAGCGCAGCTTCGACGCCAAGGCCCTGCTCGAGAACTTCCGGGCCGTGGTCGACGAGCTGCAGCGGGCCAAGCCGTCATCGGCCAAGGGCAAGTACATCAAGTCGGTCACCGTCGCCCCCACCATGGGCCCCGGCGTCAAGGTCGACACCAACCGGCTGCGCGCCACTGACGAGGAAATCGCCGCCGAAGCAGCGTCGTAGTAGAGTCATCGAGCCGTATCGACAACTGAATCGCTCGCCGCAGACCTCCGGTGCGCTCCTAGAGCGCCAAAAGGGCCCCCGGGCCCGCCCGAGCAGGCGAACCTCCTGAACCCAGGGCGTTCGCGTGGCCGCGAGCGCCCTGATCGTTTTGAAGGAGGTGGACAGATGGAGAACCCGAGGGCCGAGAAGGTCGCCGTGGTCGACGAGGTGCGGGATCGCTTCAACGCCTCGAGCGCGGCCATCCTCACCGAGTACCGGGGCCTGGGCGTGAAGGATCTCGCCACCCTGCGCCGAGCGCTGCGGGAAGCGGGGGCCACCTACGCCATCTACAAGAACACCCTGGTCCGGTTCGCCGTGCGGGACCTGTCCCTCGACGAGCTCGACCAGATGCTCACCGGCCCCACCGCCATCGCCTTCATCGAAGGCGATGCCGCGGCTGTGGCCAAGGCCCTGCGCGACTTCGCCCGCACCAACCCTAACTTGGTGGTGAAGGGCGGGCTGCTGGGCGACAAGGTGCTGACGGCCAAGGACGCCGGCGCCCTCGCCGACCTGCCTTCCCGTGAGGTGCTCCTCTCCCGCATCGCCGGCGGCCTGGCCGCCCCGCTGCAGCAGTTCGCCGGTCTCCTCCAGGCCCTGCCCCGCAATTTCGCTTACGGCCTCAAGGCCCTCATCGAAAAGAGCGGTGGGGTCCCCGAGGCCGAGCCCGAGGCCGCAGTAGCCGAGCCCGAGCCCGAGGCCGCAGTAGCCGAGTCTGAGGCACCCGCAGCCGCTGACGAGGCCGTTGCTCCTGAGGAGGCCGTTGCCCCTGACGAGGCCGTTGCCCCTGACGAGGCCGTCGCCCCTGACGAGGCCGTCGCCCCTGAGGAGCCCGCGGCTGAGGTGTCCGACGAGCCCACCGCCGAGGCCGAGGCACCTGCGCCCGACGCCGAAGCACCCGCAGAACCAGAGTCCACCGAGTCCACGACCACCGAGTCCGAGTAAGAGAGAAGGAGCCAACCATGGCCACCAAGGAAGAGATTCTCGACGCCATCTCTGGCATGACCGTCCTCGAGCTCAGCGAGCTCCTGAAGGACTTCGAAGAGCGCTTCGGCGTCACCGCCGCCGCTCCCGCAGCTGCTGCCGCCGCTCCCGCGGCCGGTGGTGGCGGCGAGGCCGCGGCCGCCGCTGAGGAGCAGGACGAGTTCGACGTCATCCTCACGGGTGCCGGCGACAAGAAGATCCAGGTCATCAAGGAGGTGCGCGCCCTGACCAGCCTGGGCCTCAAGGAGGCCAAGGACCTGGTCGACAGCGCCCCGAAGCCCGTCCTCGAGAAGGCGTCGAAGGAAGACGCCGAGAAGGCCAAGGCCCAGCTCGAGGCCGCCGGCGCTTCCGTCGAGCTCAAGTAGTCAACGAACATCCGAGCCGAGCCCGGGGCCAACGCCCCGGGCTCTCTCGCGCCCCGGGTGCGATCGTCCGGGCCATGAACGCGGACCACGCGGACCAACTGTTCGTTGCCCCGCGCGTTCGAGCTGCCCGACGGGTCCGAACGGGCCGCAGGGCAGGTCCGCCGGAGTCGATCGTCGAATCCACTCGACGACCACGAAATTGGAGCTGACCAATGGAAGAGATGACCGGGCATCGGCTTTTGGTCGAGATCGTGGTGGCGGCAGGCATCGCAGTGATCCTCGGAGTCCTGCTGCAGACCGTCGTCCACGTCCCTGCGGCCGCCGTCGGTGGCATCCCGGTGATGGTGGCGGGCGCTCAGTTCACGGCGCGACGCCACCGCCGCGTCCATCGATCAGCCTGATCCTCGTTCCCCGGCCCACCTGAGCTGGCGGGTAGCGGGTTCCTGCGAGGGAATTGCCCGGATAGCGAGCAATTCCCTCGCCAGAACCCGGCCAAAGGTCCCGTCGCCGGCCGGCAACACGATTCCCGGTGCACTAACTCCCGCTGACCGGGAGTTTGTGCACCGGGAAGACTCGGGACCGCCGCCACCAGGCAGGGCGGGCTACGGGGGCAATTCGGAAAGCCTTGACCTACAAGGCCGATGGCTTTACCCTGCCACCAGCCGCTCCGGCATTGGGGCTTGTGTTCAGCCGTCCCCGTGCGTATGCTGTCCGGTTGCCGTGCTCGACCGTCTCGCGTCTCCCGCAGTACCCGTTGTATTGACGCGCGCCCAGACAGCCGTCACTCCCACCCCTGCCAGCTGAGGAGTAGGCCTTGCCGTCTCGTTCCACCGCCCGGGAACGCTTTTCTTTCGCCAACCTCGACGACGTTCTGCCGCTGCCGGATCTGATTGCGATCCAGCGCGACTCGTTCTCGTCGTTCCTCGACAAGGGGATGGCGGACACGTTCCGCGACATCAGTCCGATCGAAGACTTCACGGGTCAGCTCCGGCTCGAGCTCGAGTTCGACCCGAAGGACCCCGACCTGCGGCCTCCGCCCAAGTTCACGGTCGAGGAGTGCAAGGAGAAGGACATGACCTTCTCCGCGCCCATCTTCGTCCGGGCGCGCTTCATGAACGCCGGCACCGGCGAGATCAAGGAGCAGACGGTCTTCATGGGGGACTTCCCGATGATGACCGACCGCGGCACCTTCATCATCAACGGGACGGAGCGAGTTGTCGTCTCCCAGCTCGTCCGCAGCCCGGGCGTCATCTTCCAGCCCGGCCGCGACGCCAAGACCGTCGTCACCGGCACCATCCACCCCTACCGCGGTGAGTGGATCGAGTTCGACGTCGAGGCCAAGCCCGGCAAGGACATCACCGCCGGCACCCGCGTGGCCCGCAAGCGCCGTCTCAGCATCTTCGTCCTGCTCCGCGCTTTGGGCTACGAGGATCAGGCCTTCCTCGAGTCCTTCGTCCGCCACTTCAACTTCCTCGAAGGCCAGTGGGAGAAGGAGCGCGACCTCGCCCCCACCCGCGAGGACGCCCTCATCGAGATCTACAAGCGAGCCCGTCCGGGTGAGCCGCCCTCGATCGAGTCGGCCCGCGCCTACTTCGAGAACGCCTTCTTCAACAACAAGCGCTACGACCTGACCCGCGTCGGCCGCTACAAGCTCGACAAGAAGCTCGGCCCTGAGATCGAGAAGATCAGCCAGATCTTCGGCACCAAGTTCGAGAAGCCGGCTGCCGGCCAAGGCGTGCTCAGCCCGGTCGAGATGCTGGCCGCCGCCACCTACATGCTCCACCTGGCCAACGGCGAGCCCGGCTACCGGCTCGACGACCAGGACCACTTCGCCAACCGGCGCATCCGGTCGGTCGGCGAGCTCATCCAGAACCAGGTCCGCGTCGGCCTGAGCCGGATGGAGCGAGTCGTGCGCGAGCGCATGACCACCCAGGACGTCGAGGCCATCACGCCCCAGACCCTGATCAACATCCGGCCCGTGGTCGCCGCCATCAAGGAGTTCTTCGGCACCAGCCAGCTCTCCCAGTTCATGGACCAGGTCAACCCGCTGTCGGGCCTGACCCACAAGCGCCGCCTGTCGGCCCTCGGCCCCGGTGGCCTCTCCCGTGAGCGGGCCGGCTTCGAGGTCCGAGACGTGCACTCCAGCCACTACGGCCGCATGTGCCCCATCGAGACCCCGGAAGGCCCGAACATCGGCCTCATCGGCGCCCTGGCCACCTTCGGCCGGGTCAACGACTACGGCTTCATCGAGACGCCCTACCGCAAGGTGACCAACTCGAAGGTCAGCAGCGAGGTCATGTACCTCACCGCCGACGAGGAGGAGGAGTACGTCATCGCTCAGGCGTCGACGCCCTTCGACGCCAACGGCAAGTTCACCGAGGATCGCGTCCTCGTCCGCCGAGGGCCCCAGGGCGCGGGCGTGCGGGTGGGCGCCACCACGACGAGCTACGGCACGACCAGCGAGATCGACTTCGTCCCGCCCGAGGAAGTCAACCTCATGGACGTGTCGCCCAAGCAGATCGTGTCGGTCTCGACCGCCCTCATCCCCTTCATCGAGCACGACGACGCCAACCGGGCCCTCATGGGCGCCAACATGCAGAAGCAGTCGGTGCCGCTGGTGCGCCCCGAGGCTCCGTATGTCGGCACCGGTGTCGAAGGCCGAGTGGCCCAGGACGCCGGCGATGTCGTCATGTCCGAGGGCAAGGGCACGGTCACCGAGGTCACGGCCGACCACATCACGGTCGACTACGACGGCAACCAGAAGGACCGCCTCGGCAACGACCTGAACAAGAAGATCTACAAGATCGCCAAGTTCCGGCGCTCGAACCAGAACACGTGCATCAACCAGCGCGTCCTGGTCGACGAGGGCCAGAAGGTCAAGGCCGGCGAGGTCATGGCCGACGGTCCCTCGACCCACCTCGGTGAGCTGGCCCTGGGCAAGAACCTGCTCGTCGCCTACATGCCGTGGGAGGGCTACAACTACGAGGACGCCATCATCCTGAGCGAGCGCTTGGTGAAGGACGACGTCCTGACCTCGATCCACATCGAGGCCCACGACGTCGACGCCCGTGACACCAAGCTCGGCGCCGAGGAGATCACCCGCGACATCCCCAACCTCTCCGAGGAGTTCCTCTAGGACCTCGTTGAGCGGGGCATCATCCGCATCGGGGCCGAGGTCGGCCCCGGCGACGTCCTGGTCGGCAAGGTCACCCCCAAGGGCGAGACCGAGCT
>JAUTXA010000044.1 GCA_030838265.1 Actinomycetota bacterium
CGACGAGCGCATCGAGGCGCTCCGCGAGCTCTAGCGATTGGAACTGTCCATGCCCCGGCGCACGCTCCCCCTCCTCCTCGTCGTCAGCGTCTGTGTCATCGCCGCGGGCGCGTGCGGACACAAGAGCAAGGTGCGCACGGCCGCCTCGACCACGACCAGCCTGCGGGCCACGACATCGACGGTCGCGCCCGCCAACGGCTATCCGCTCACCGGGCTGCCGGCCGCCGACGCGGCGGTGAAGGGACGCCCGGCGCTGGTGATCAAGATCGACGACGCCCCCCTGGCCCGTCCCCAGTACGGGCTCAATGACGCCGACGTCGTCGTCGTCGAAAAGGTCGAGGACGGCGTCACCCGCTTCTTCGCCGTGTTCCAGTCGAAGGACTCGCCGCGGGTCGAACCCGTTCGCTCGGCACGCGTCACCGACACCGGGCTCGTCGGCTCGTTGAATCGGCCGCTCTACGCCTACTCCGGCGGCAACGAGCGCACGGTGGCCAAGATCCATGCCGCTCCGCTCGTCGATGTGGGCTACAACGCCCAGCCCGCCGAGTTTCACCGCGACGGTGACCGCCGCCGCCCCCCGCCCTACAACCTCTTCACCGCAACGCTCGACCTGCGCAAGCACACGCCGGCAGGAGCCGGTCCGCCCCCGGCGTGGTTCACCTATCGGCCGGCCGGCCAGGGGGCGACAGGTGCCGGGGTCACACCGGCGAGCACCGTGCACCTCGAGTATCGGGGCAAGCACATCAACACCATCGTCGACTACCAGTGGGATGCGCCGAACCAGGCGTGGGCGAGGACCCAGGACGGCGGCCCTCACGTCGATGCGAGCGGGGCGCGGGTGTCGCCCCGCAACGTCGTGGTCCAACTCGTCGACTACGTCGACACCGGTGATACCGACGTCCAGGGAAACCCCGTGCCCCAGGCTCAGCTCGTCGGCACGGGTGAGGCCTGGATCCTCTCCGACGGCAAGGTGGTGAAGGGCACGTGGTCGAAGCCCTCGGAGGACAAGGTCACCGCCTTCAACGGTCCTGATGGCAAGCCGGTGCCCCTGACGCCGGGCCAGACGTGGCTCGAGCTCGCCGTGCGAGGCAACCCCAACACGGTGTCTTGAGGCGCGCTTCGATCGGGTTGCTGGTCATCGCCCTGCTGGTCGCCGGGTGTAGCAAGAAGCCGTCGTCCTCCTCGGCGGGGGCTTCGACCACGTCGACCGCGGCTGTCCCGTCGGGCCCGTCCGGTCCGCCCGATCCCATCACCGGTCTTCCGACTGACTCCGCCGCCGTCGCGGCCCAGCCCGCGGTGACAGTGAAGGTCGAGAACGCCCCCGAGGCCCGTCCGCAGTCAGGGATGAACGAGGCCGACCTCGTGGTCGAGGAGCGCGTCGAGGGGTCGGTGGTGCGATTCCTCTGTGTCTTCCACTCTCACGACGCCGCCCTGGTCGGACCCATCCGGTCGGTGCGGCCGACCGACCCCGCCATCGTTACTCCTATCGGTGGCGTGTTCGCCTTCTCCGGCGGGACACCGGTGTTCGTGGCTCGCCTCAGGACGGCGCCGGTGCGGGCCGTGCAGGAGACGGGGCAGGAGGAAGCGTTCACCATCCGGCGCGACAAGCGCCGTCCTCACGCGACCTATGCCTCGACCACTCGCCTGCGCTCCTACGCCAAGCCCGGGGCCAAGCCACCGGCCAAGCTGTTCGACTTCCTTCCCGAGGGGAGCCCGTTCGAGCCTGTCGGCTCGGTGCCGATCACCCATCTGTCTGTCGTGTTCGGCCAGCTCACCACCGCGGTGTGGGACTGGGACCCGACACAGCGACTGTGGGTGCGCACGACCAACGGGACGCGTCACGTCATGGAGGACGGAAGCCAGCTGGCGTTCGCCAACGTGATCGTCCAGTACATCGGGTACAAGCGCACCGGCTACACCGACGTGGCCGGCTTCCGGGTGGACGAGGGTGTCGTCACCGGCACCGGCAAGGCGGTCATCCTCTCCGGCGGGCACATGATCGATGCCAAGTGGTCGAAGCCCTCGGCGTCGTCGGTCACCCAGTACACCGACCTCCAGGGCGCCCCCATCAAGCTCACCCCGGGCAAGACGTGGGTGATGCTCCCTCAGATCGGTGCCGTCACCACCACGTCGTAGCCCGCTTGCCTCAAAGCGGTCGGATTGGGGGAGGGGTAGGTCGATGGCCGCCAGTAGACTGCGGCCATGACTGAGTCCACCGACCGTCGCGCCACAGGCACTGACCGGGTCAAGCGAGGATTGGCCGAGATGCTGCGGGGCGGCGTGATCATGGACGTCGTCAACCCCGAGCAGGCCAAGATCGCCGAGGACGCAGGGGCTGTCGCCGTCATGGCCCTCGAGCGCGTGCCCGCCGACATCCGGCGCGACGGTGGCGTGGCCCGCATGAGCGACCCGGCCATGATCGAGGGCATCAAGGAGATCGTCACCATCCCGGTGATGGCCAAGGCCCGCATCGGCCACTTCGCCGAGGCCCAGGTGCTCGAGGCATTGGGCGTCGACTACGTCGACGAGTCCGAGGTCCTGACCCCGGCCGACGAGGCCCACCACATCGACAAGTGGGCCTTCACCGTCCCCTTCGTCTGCGGGGCCACCAACCTGGGCGAGGCCTTGCGCCGCATCTCCGAGGGCGCCGCCCTGATTCGCTCGAAGGGCGAGGCCGGTACCGGCGACATCAAGGAGGCCGTGCGCCACCTCCGCTCGATCCTCGGCGACATTCGGGCCATCACCCAGGCCGACTCGACCGAGCTCTACGGATGGGCCAAGAAGCTGCAAGCCCCAGTGAGCCTGGTGCAGGAGATCGCCGAGAAGGGCGAGCTGCCCGTCCCCCTCTTCTGTGCCGGCGGCATCGCCACCCCGGCCGACGCCAGCCTGGTGATGCAGCTGGGAGCCCAGGCCGTGTTCGTCGGCTCCGGCATCTTCAAGAGCGACGACCCCGCCCCCCGGGCCCGGGCCATTGTCGAAGCCACGACTCACTTCCGCGATGCCGGCCTGGTCGGCAAGGTCAGCCGCAACCTGGGCGACGCCATGCGGGGCGAGGAGTCGAACAAGGTCGAGACCCGCCTGTCAGAGCGGGGCTGGTGAGGGTCGTGACGATCGAGATCCCGAGGCCCCCAGGTGCCGAAGATCGGCATCCTCGCCTTGCAGGGAGCCGTGCGCGAGCACGCGCAGGCTCTCGCCGACCTCGGCGCTGACCCCCTCGACGTCCGCGTCCCCGGCGATCTGGCCGCGGTCGACGCCCTGATCATCCCCGGTGGGGAGTCGACGACCATCTCGATGCTGCTCGACTCCGCCGGTTTGCGCGAGGCGATCGCCGAGCGGCTCGGTGACGGGCTCCCCGTCTTCGGCACGTGTGCCGGGATGATCCTGCTGGCCACCGAGGTAGTCGACGGACGCCCCGACCAGCGCTCGTTCGGGGCCATCGACATCGGCGTGCGCCGCAACGCCTTCGGCCGCCAGGTCGACTCCTTCGAGACCGACCTGGCGATCACCGGTCTCGTGGGCGAGCCCTTCCCGGCCGTGTTCATCCGGGCCCCGGTCGTCGAGCGAGCCGGCCCCGACGTCGAGATCCTGGCCACCGTCGACGACGAACCCGTTCTCTGCCGCCAAGGCCCCGTGCTGGTGGCGGCGTTCCATCCAGAGCTGTCGGGCGACCTTCGCCTGCACCAACTCTTCCTCGGAGGCATCTAGCCATGTCCGGTCATTCAAAGTGGGCGACGATCAAGCACAAGAAGGGGGCTCAGGACAAGGCCCGGGGCAAGCTCTTCGCCAAGCTGATCCGGCAGGTCGAGGTGGCGGCGCGCGAGGGGGGCGGCGACATCAACACCAACGCCACGCTCCGCACCATGTGGCAGAAGGCGCGTGACGCGTCGGTTCCCACCGACACTATCGAGCGGGCCATCAAGCGGGGGACGGGCGACCTCGAAGGCGTCATCTACGTCCAGGTCACCTACGAGGGCTACGCGGCCGCCGGCGTCGCCGTCATCGTCGAGTGCCTCACTGACAACAAGAACCGCACCAGCTCCGACGTCCGCAACGTCTTCTCGAAGAGCGGCGGATCGATGGCCGAGCCCGGCGCCGTGGCGTGGCAGTTCGAGCGCAAGGGCGTGATCATCCTGCCCAAGGCGGTGAGCGAGGACGATCTCATGCTCATCGCCCTCGATGCCGGGGCCGAGGACCTCGAGGATCAGGGCGACACCTGGCAGCTCACGTCGCCCCCCACCGAGCTCAACGCCCTGCGCACGGCGTTGGACGAGGCAGGTATCGGCGTCGACTCCGCCGAACTCACCATGATCGCCAGCAACGCAATTCCCCTCGAGAGCGAAGGCGACGCCCGCAAGGTCTTGCGCCTCATCGACGCCCTCGAGGACCTCGACGACGTGCAGAACGTGTACGCCAACTTCGACATCCCCGATTCCATTCTCGAGCTGGTGGAGGCCTGAATGCCTGGACCCAAGGTTGGAGACGCGGCCCCGGAGTTCGACCTCCCGGGGACGGGCGACGAGCGCTATTCACTCGGCCGATACCGCGGCAAGCCCGTCGTGCTCGTCTTCTATCCCGGTGACAACACGGCGGTGTGCACGGCCCAGCTGAAGTCGTACAGCTCAGAGATCGACGGGTTCAACGACCTCGGCGCCCAGGTGCTCGGCATCAGTCCCCAGGATGTCGCCAGCCATGAGGACTTCGCCTGCAAGCAGGGCTTCGCCTTCCCGCTGCTGGCCGATGTCGACAAGGCGGTGGGCCACGCCTACGGGGTGGTTGGCCCCCTCGGCTTCTACCGCCGCTGCATCTTCGTGGTCGACGGCGAAGGCATCATCCGCTACGCCCACCGCTCCATGACCGGCTTGACCTTCAAGCCCAGCAAGGAGCTCCTCGCCGCCGTCCAGGCCACCCAGTAGGCCCGACTTCTTGGTTCTGGCACCAGGACTGGTCGCCGTGACGACCAAATCTGGTGCCAGAACGGTGAGGTCCGTCCCCTCGGGCGGACGGTGCGGTACATTCCGAACGCGTGTTTGTGCTCGGCATCGATCCGGGGTTGTCCCGATGCGGCTACGGGGCCGTCGAGCGCTCGCGGGCCGGCCTGCGGGCCATCTCGGCCGGCGTGATCACCACCCCGCCCACCGATCCTCTCCCCAGCCGCCTGGCCGCCCTCGACACCGAGCTGCGCCTGCTCCTCGCCGAGTTCGGGCCTGATGCGGTGGCGGTCGAGCGGGTCTTCTTCCAGACCAACGTGCGCACCGCCATGCAGGTGGGCCAGGCCAGCGGGCTGGCCCTCGCCGCCGCCGCCCAGGCCGGGTGCGAGGTCGTGCAGTACACGCCCAACGAGGTGAAGATGGCTGTCACCGGGTACGGGGCCGCCACCAAGGAGCAAGTGCAGCGGATGGTGCAGTCGCTGCTCGCTCTGCCCGAGCGGCCGCAGCCCCCGGACGCGGCCGACGCCCTCGCCCTCGCCATCTGCCACCTCACCCTTGCCCCTCGACTGGCCCTGGCCGGAGGTCGCTGATGATCGGATCCCTGCGCGGCGTGGTCCTCGACCGGACCCCACCGTCGACCCTCCTCGTCGAGGTTGGTGGCGTGGGTTACCGGGTCACCGTGCCCGTGCCCGTCCTCGGCGCGGCTGAGCTCGGTGGGCCGGTGTTCCTCCACATCCACACCCATGTGCGCGATGACGCCATCGTCCTCTATGGCTTCGCCAGCCGCGATGAGCGGGGCTGTTTCGAAGCCCTCATCGGCGCCCACGGCGTGGGCCCCGGCTTGGCCCTGGCCATCCTCTCGGTCCACTCGCCGATGGGGCTGCGACGCGTAGTGGTGGGCGACGACATCGAGGCGCTCACCCTCGTCCCGGGGGTCGGCAAGAAGACGGCGGCCCGGCTTCTCATCGAGCTCAAGAGCGCCTTGGCCCCCGGCGACGATGACGATCTCGTCGTCGTGGTCGACGGCGTCGGGCCCTCGGCTCGCTCCGAGGTGCGGGCCGCCTTGTCCGGCCTCGGCTACGGCGCCGACGAGGTGCGGGAAGCCGTACGCGACCTGCCCGACGACGGCGCGGTCGAGGATCTGTTGAAGACGGCCCTCCAGCAGCTGGCGGCGGCCCGGTGACACCCCGCGAGGAGGTCCTCACCACCCCGCTGGCCGATCCCATCGAGGTGGCCGAGGAGGTCACGCTGCGGCCCCGCCGCCTGGCCGAGTTCATCGGCCAGCCCGCCCTCAAGGAGCATCTCGGCATCGTCCTCGAGGCGGCCCGCCGCCGGGGCCAGCCCGCCGATCACCTGCTGTTCGCCGGACCGCCCGGCCTCGGCAAGACCACCATGGCCGGCATCGTGGCCGCCGAGATGGGCGTCGGCCTACGGATCACCTCGGGGCCGGCGTTGGTGCGGGCCGGCGACCTGGCGGCCATCCTCACCGACCTGCACGAGGGCGACGTCCTCTTCATCGACGAGATCCATCGCCTGGGCAAGGCGGTCGAGGAGATCCTCTATCCGGCCATGGAGGACTTCAAGCTCGACATCGTGCTGGGCAAGGGTCCGGCGGCCCGCTCCATCCGCCTCGATCTGCCGGCCTTCACCTTGGTCGGCGCCACCACCCGCACGGGTCTCATCACCAGCCCGCTCCGCGACCGCTTCGGCTTCGTCACCCGGCTCGACCACTATCCGGTCGACGACCTCGAGGAGATCGTGGTGCGGGCGGCGCGCATCCTCGGCGTGAGCCTCGAGCAGGCCGGGGCGCGCGAGATCGCCCGCCGGTCCCGCGGCACGCCCCGCATCGCCAACCGCCTGCTGAAGCGGGTGCGCGATTTCGCCGAGGTCAAGGGCGACGGCATCGTGAGCGAGGCGGTGGCCCACGACGGCCTCACCCTCTTCGGCGTCGACGAGGCCGGTCTCGACAAGGTCGACCGCTCGATCCTGAGCGCCGTGTGCGAGCGCTTCGGCGGCGGACCGGTGGGGCTCTCGACTCTGGCCGTGGCGGTGGGCGAGGAGACCGACACCGTCGAGGACGTCTATGAGCCGTACCTGCTGCAGCTCGGGATGCTGCAGCGCACGCCGAGAGGGCGCGTCGCTATGCCCGCGGCATGGACCCACCTCGGCCTGGCCGCCCCGGTGCGGGTGGCACCGAGCACCGGGCTGTTCGACTGAGCGCTACGGAACCGGGACGGGCACCGGCACGGGCGGGACGTCGGGCGTCTCGCCATTGAGGGGCGGGTAGGCCCACGGGTTGTGCTGGCAGTAGCTCATGTCGACCGGCTTGTCGACGCCGATGCAGTACCAGATGTGGTCCTGTGCGGTGGCGTGGGCGCTCTGGCCGACGAGGCCGAGAGCGGGAGCACAAAGGCCGAGAGCGGTGACGATGAGGGCGATGATCCGGCGCTTCACTTGGTGCCGACCTTTCCGATGACGACAGCCTTGGTCGCGGCTGCGGTGTCCTGAGCCATGATCTTGGGGTCGAAGCCGCCACTGAGCGGCCCGGCGTTCCCGCCGACGGGGGCTTGCTGCGAATAGCCCTGGGCCGAGCCCGCCCCCCGGCCGAACTCGGCGCCGCCCACGTGGGGTCGGGCCGGAGCGGACGGAGCGACGGCGACCTGACGCCCCGGCACCGAGGCCGGCGAGGCCGGCGAC
>JAUTXA010000058.1 GCA_030838265.1 Actinomycetota bacterium
GACCCGCTGGTCCCAGTCGTCGCCGCCCAGCTCGGGGTCGCCGTGGGTGGCCTTGACCTCGAAGACGCCCTCGCCGATCTCGAGGATCGACACGTCGAAGGTGCCACCGCCGAGGTCAAAGACGAGGACGGTCTCGTCGCCGCTCTCCTTGTCGAGCCCGTAGGCCAGAGCGGCCGCCGTCGGCTCGTTGATGATGCGCAGGACCTCGAGGCCGGCGATCTGGCCCGCCTCCTTGGTGGCGGTCCGCTGGGCGTCGTTGAAGTAGGCGGGGACGGTGATGACCGCTTGGTTCACCGTGTCGCCCAGGTAGGCCTCGGCATCGCGCTTGAGCTTCTGCAGGATGCGGGCGCTGATCTCCTGGGGCGTGTACTTCTTCCCGTCGATGTCGATCGACCAGCCCGTGCCCATCTGCCGCTTCACCGAGCGGATGGTGCGATCAGGGTTGGTGATGGCCTGGCGCTTGGCGACCTCGCCGACCAGTACCTCGCCCGACTTCGAGAAGCCGACCACTGAGGGAGTGGTGCGACCCCCTTCGGCGTTGGGGATCACGGTGGGCTCGCCCGCCTCGAGGACCGAGACGACTGAGTTGGTGGTGCCGAGGTCGATGCCGACGGCCTTGGGCATGGTCTTGCCTCCGGGGGTTGCGAACTATTTGCCTGCAGCAGCATAACAAACTTGAGTGCATGATTGTCAAGTGCCTGTTCCTAGGCACGGAATGGGCCTCCGCTACTGGTTCAGAGGGAACGAGAAGCGCACGACACCCGCCCGCTGGTGGCGGATCTCGACCGGGATCTCGTGGACGCCCGTGGCCTTGACCACCCACTCGACCTTGGCCCGGTCCGCCGTCGGATCGGCGCCCCCGCCCATCATGGCGTTCTTCAACGCCCGACCCTGGAGCTGGCCCAGCTCGACCCGTCGCTCTCCGCCGACCAGCTCCACGCCGTCCGGGAGCGTGAGCTCGGCCTCGATGGGGCGCACCGTCTTCTTGTCGAGGGCCTTCTGCGTCACGTTCGTCGGCAGCCAGCCGTCGTTGTGGACGACGGCCGTCAGGCGCCACGTACCCGAGCCCACCGGCTCGACGCGGAAGCTGTGCGCCACCAGCCGGGGTGAGATGAGGAGGTGGAAGATCGCCCACTCGGCGTGGGGCGCGATCTCCTTCTCGAGCAGCTCGAGCGGGGGGTTGCGGTGGAAGCGGAGCGAGTTCCACCCGCCCAGCTCGACCGACCCGAGCTCGGGGTGCTCGAAGGGATACCAGTCGACGTAGCCCTCGCCGTTGATGGTCTCGTCGCTCCATTTGAGGAGCTTCAGGTCATCGTCGATCGGGTGGTCGAGGTACCAGTCGATGAACTTGAAGTCGGTGATCCCTGCCGCCCGCAGCACGGACCAGAACTCCGTCGTCCAGCCGTGGATGCCGAGGTGTTCGTAGGCCCAGTCGTCGGCCACGCCGGTGATGACGTCCTTGGGGTCGTACTTGAAGTCGTGGAACACCGAGGCGGCCGGGTAGCCCGTGATCTCGGTGGCCCGCTTGCCGATGGCTTTGAAGGTCCTCAGGTCAAACGTGGGCATCTGGTCGTCGGCATACATGCTCGACGGGCGAAGGTGGACTCCCGACTGCGTGTGATAGGCGATGAAGGCGCAGATGTTGGGTCGCTGGGTGATGGCCTCGACCTCGGCTCGGATCTCGGGCTCCGAGGTGGGGAACGGTCCGGCGCCCATCTGCTCGCCCTCGGGCCGCCAATCGACGGGGAAGTTCCGGTTGATGTCGAGGCCGCGCAGGGGCGGCGCCATCTTGACGAGGATGCCGTCGTAGTTCTGGATTCGACCTTCCGGGAGGAGGCGGTAGTACACGTCGCCCGCGTCGGGGTCGCCGCCGTACTCGTCGGGGTCCCGCGCCACGAGGAGCCGAGGATCGTCGGGGTGACGTTTCCAGTTGCCGTTGCTGTCGGGGATGCGCATGGTGAGGATGCGGCCGTCTCCGTCGGCATCCTCGACGCGCAAACCGTCTTGCTGGTCGGTGCGGGGCCACGGCCGGCTCGACGACCGCTGGATGCGGGGCGGGTCGCTGAGGGCAGCCTCCGCGCCGTCGGGGTTGAGGCGAGGCACCACGTAGAAGCAGCGGGTGTCGAGCGCCTCGGTGACCTTCTTGTCGTTGCCGTAGCCGGTCACCAGCCGGTTGATCAGGTGAAGGGCGGCCGCCGTCCCGGTGAGCTCGGTGGCGTGGATGCTGGCCTCGACCCATAGCGCCGGCTTCTCGGTATGGGGCCGACCGGCGCGCTGGGTGATGGTCAGGAGCCAGATGTCGCGCTCCTCGTAGGACTTTCCGATCGACTCGAGCTCGACGAGGTCGGGATGCTCGTCGGCGAAGGCGTGCAACAGGGTGGTCAGCTCGTCGTAGCGGTACCAGCGGTCGAAGCGGACGTCGGGCATGCAACGGACACTAGGTTTCGAAGGCATGAGCACGCTGGTCCTCGTCCGCCACGGGCAGAGCACCTGGAACAAGGAGAACCTGTTCACCGGGTGGCACGACGTCGACCTGTCGGAGCAGGGCGAGGAAGAGGCGCGCAAGGCCGGCCGGCTCCTGGCCGCCGAGGGCATCGAGCCCGACGTGGCCCACACCTCGTTGCAGCGCCGAGCCATCCGGACCCTCAACTTGGCGCTCGAGGAACTCGACCGTCTGTGGATACCCGTCACCCGCCACTGGCGGTTGAACGAGCGCCACTACGGCGCCCTGCAAGGCCTGAACAAGGCCGAGACCGAGCAGAAGTACGGCCGCGACCAGTTCCTTCTGTGGCGGCGCAGCTACGCCACGC
>JAUTXA010000069.1 GCA_030838265.1 Actinomycetota bacterium
GACCGGCCTCGACGACCCGATCCGGGCCGCGCTGTTGGTCGGGCTCGGCGATGCCCAGCGCCAGGCCGGCGACCCCGTCCACCGCCAGACCCTCCTCGACGCCGCTCACCTGGCCGACCGACTCGGCGCGGCAGATCTCTTGGTGCGCGCCGCCCTGGCCAACCACCGAGGCCTCCCCAGCGCTTCCGGCGCGGTCGACGAGGAGCGAGTCGCCGTCCTCGAGTTGGCCATCGAGGCCGCCGGGCCCGATGACAGCACGGCGCGGGCCAACCTCCTGAGCACGCTCGCCCTCGAGCTCACCTTCGGACGCGACGTGTCGCGCCGGACATCGCTGGCCCACGAGGCCCAAGCCATGGCGTTGCGTCTCGGAGACGACGTCGTCGTGCTGCGCGTCCTCAACACCACATTGATGGCGCTGCTCGTCCCCGAGGCGCTCGACGAGGTGACAGCCATGTCGCGCCAGGCCCTGTCGCTCGCGGCCAAAGTCGGTGACCCCGTCGCTCGCTTCTGGGCCGCGGTAGGTGAGCTCATGGTCCAGACCTACCGGCTCGACGGCGAGGCCATCGACGCGGCCCTCGCCCTCATGGACGAGATGGTGACCGAGATCGGCCAGCCATCGTTGCGCTGGCTGCTCCAGAGCTCGCAGTCGTGGCGGGCCATGGTGGCCGGCGACGCCGACCGCTCGGAGGCCCTCGCCACCGAAGCGCTGCAGCTGGGCAACGACACCGGCCAGCCCGATGCCTTCGCCATGTTCGGCGGCCACATCCTCGCCATCCGCTGGATGCAGGGCCGGCAGAGCGAGACCGTCTCGATCGTGACAGCCACGGTGGCCGACAACCCGGGCATCCCGGCGTTCAAGGGCTCGATGGCCCAGCAGCTCGCCAGCATCGGCTCGCCCGACGAGGCCCGGCGCTTGCTCGCCGATGCCATGGGCGAGGACTTCTACGTCGACGCCCATGACTACCTCTGGACGACAACGGCAACGCTGTTCGCCCTGGCTGCCGTGAAGGTCGAGGACGTGGCCGCCGCCGCCCGCCTGTGGGAGCTGCTCGAACCGTGGGCCGACCAGGGCCTGGCCACGCTGGCCACGTGCACGGGCTCGGTCAACCTCTACCTAGGCCCCTTGGCCGCTCTTCTGGGCAAGTCCGACGAGGCGGAGCGGTACTTCTCGGAGGCCGACGCCTTGCACCGGCGTCTCCCTGCCCCCTTCTACGTGGGCCTCAACAACGTGGGGTGCGCCCGCTTCTTGCTCGCCCGCGACAACCCGGGTGACGCCGAGCGGGCGCGGACCCTTTTGGACGAGGCGGGTGACCTGGCCGAGCGCCACGGCTTCGGCGACATCGAGCGCTCCGTCGTCGACCTTCGCAATCCGTGAGGCCTCGCCACCATCGGCCGTCACCGGCAGGGCCTGGGGTCGTAGATTGGCATGCCGCGCGACTAGCGAACAACACAACCCACGGAGACACCGATGATCGACTACCGCAGCCTCGACTCCGCCATCGGCCACGACTGGTACGAGCTCGACCCCGCCTTGCAGGGTGAGGTGCGGCGGGGCTGCCCGCCTGAAGATCTGGAGTGGGTCGACGCCCGCCTCCACGACCTCGGGACGCTCGTCGGCGGTCCGGTGGCCCGCAACGCCGAGATCATCGACGCCAACCCGCCCCAACTCGTCCGCTACGACAAGTGGGCCAACGAGGTCAACGAGGTCGCCCACCACCCCGCGGCTCTCGAGTCGAAGGGCCTGCTGTGGCGGGCCGGCTATGTGTCGGGCTTCGCGGCCGACGAGAAGAAGCACGGTCGGCCCGCCCCCGCCGTCCTGCACGGCGCGTCGAGCTACCTGCTCTCCGAGGCCGACACCGGCATGGTCTGCAGCTTGGGGATGACGTCGGGCGTCGCCGGCCTGGTCGCGGCCTACGCCCCGGCTGACGTACGCGACGACCTGTTGTCCGGGCTGCGGGCCGACGACCTCGACACCGGTGTCGACGGGTCGATGTTCCTCACCGAGCGCGACGGCGGCTCCGACCTCGGTCGCAGCGTGCACTGCTCGGCCACCGACATCGGCGACGGACGAGTCCTCATCAGTGGCGAGAAGTGGTTCTGCTCGAACATCGACGGCGCCGCCATCGTGATGCTGGCCCGTCCCGAAGGAGCGCCCGACGGGCCCCAAGGCCTCGGCCTCTACCTCGTCCCCCGCCGCCTCGACGATGGGTCGCTCAACCACTATTCGATGCGCCGGCTCAAGCCCAAGCTCGGGACCAAGAGCGTGCCGACGGGCGAGGTCGAGTTCCACGAGGCCCTCGGCTACGCCCTTCGGCCCCGCAAGGAGCGAGACGGCGGCGGCTCCCCCACGTCCGACGCCGGCGGCCTCGGCCGCATGATGGAGATGGTGAACGGCTCGCGCTTCGGCGTGGCCATGATGGGGATGGGCATCGCCCGCCGCTGCCTCCTCGAGTCGGCCATCTGGGCCCATCACCGCGAGGCCAAGGGTCGGCTGCTCGTCGACCTCCCCCTCGTGCGCGAGCAGCTGGTCGACCTGGCCACCGAGGTCGAAGCCGCCCTGGCCTTTGGCTTCGCCTGCTCGACGGCGGCCCGTCTCGAGGACGGAATCCGCCTCCGGCGCATCCTCGTCCCCGCGGCCAAGGTCCGCCTCTGCCGGTTGGGGGTCGAGGCGGCCTCGGCGACCATCGAGCTCTATGGCGGCAACGGCTACTGCGAGGACTGGGGACTCACCCGGCAGCTGCGCGACGCGCAGTGCCATCCCATCTGGGAAGGCAGCGAGAACATCTGCGCCATCGACGTCCTTCGCGCCATCCGCCGCGACTCTGCCCACGAGGCGGTGTTCACCCTCCTCGACGCCATCGGCCAACGAGCCGCGGCCCTTCCTTCGTACGCCACCGCGGCGGTCGAAGCCGTGGCCCGAGGACGCCGCGAGCTCGATCGTCGCATCGACGCCCTCGCCGGGCTCGAGCCCGACGCCGCCGAGGCCAAGGCCGGCCAGCTCACCGAGCTGTTGGTGCGGACCGTGTCGACGGCCCTGCTGCTCGACCAGGCGGTGACCGACGGCGACCATCGCAAGGCCCTGCTCGCGGTTCGCTCGGCCCGCCGCCACCTCGACGCCGGCTCGCGCTGGGACGATGGCATCGCCCAGTCGGCCGGCCGCGAGATCCTGGCCTTCGACCAGGTCGACGAGGCCACCGCCACCCAGGCCGCGGCCTGATCGTGCAGGCCATCGACGCCCTCCTCGAGGTGCTGCGCACCGAGGGCGTCAGCCACGTGTTCGGCAACCCGGGCTCGACCGAGCTGCCCTTCATGGACGGCCTCGCCGCCGCGTCCGACATCCACTACGTCTTGGCGCTGCAGGAGGCCACGGCGGTCGGTATGGCCGATGGCTACGCCCAAGCCACCGGGCGTCCGGCCTTCCTCAACCTGCACACCTCGGCCGGCCTGGGCAACGCCATCGGCAACCTGACCAACGCCCAGGCCAACGCCACTCCACTCGTCGTCACCGCCGGCCAGCAGGACCGCCGCCATCTGATCGCCGACCCCCTCCTCGCCGGCAACCTGACCGAGCTGGCCGCGCCCGTCTCGAAGTGGGCGAGGGAGGTGACGCGGGCCGACGACCTGCCGGTGCTGATGCGACGGGCCTTCCACGACGCCGCGTCGGCCCCCGCCGGGCCCGTCTTCGTCTCCATCCCCATGGACCTGCTCGGCGACGAAGTCGACGACGACGCCGTGGTGCCACCGTCGACGATCGACCGACGCACCATCGCCGGCCGCCTCGACGAGCTGGCCGCCCTGCTGGCCGAGCCCGGGCCCGACGGGGTGGCCATCGTGGCCGCCGACGAGGTCACGGCATCGGGGGCGACAGCCGCCGTCGTCGCCCTGGCCGAAGCCCTCGGGTGCCGCGTCTTCGGCGCGCCGCTGCACAGCAGCAACGTCTTCCCGCCGAGCCACGGGGCGTGGGCCGGCTCGCTTCCGGCGATGTCGGCCGGGGTGCGCCAGGCGCTGGGGACCTTCCGGCGCGTGCTGCTCATCGGCGATCGCCTGCTGGCCTATCCCTACACGCCGGGGCCGGCCGTGCCGCCCGAAGTCGAGCTCCTCCACCTCTCGGCCGACGCCAGCCGCCTCGGCCGGGCCCTGCCCACCCGGCTCGGCTTGCAGGGCGACCCCAAGGCGACGCTCGAAGCCCTGCTTCCGCTGGTGCGGGCGACGGCCGACGGGACGGCGGCGGGGACGGCGGCGGGGACGGCGCTGGCGCGGCTGGCCGCCGAGCGCCGGTCCGCCATCGATGGCCTCGAGACCAAGGCCCGCGACCGCTACGACGACCTTCCCATGCACCCCATGGCCGCGGCCCACGCCCTCGTGCGCGCCTTGCCCCCCGAGACACCCGTCGTCGACGAGGCCATCACCACTGGCACCTACGTGCGGGGCTTCCACCACACGACGGAGCCCAACCGATACTTCTTCTGCCGGGGTGGCGGTCTGGGGTGGGGCATGCCCGCCGCCCTCGGTGTGTCGCTCGGGTACGACCGCTCGCCCGTGCTGTGCGTGGTGGGCGACGGCTCGGCCCTGTACTCGCCGCAAGCGCTGTGGACGGCGGCCCACGAGAACCTGCCCGTGGTCTTCGCCGTGGTCAACAACCGGCAGTACCTCATCCTGAAGAACTTCCTGCGGGGCATGGGCGGCGGCCAGCACGGCACCGTCGGCCTCGACCTCGATCAGCCGCCCGTCGACTTCGTGGCCCTCGCCCACTCGATGGGGGTCCCCGGCCAGACCGTCGACAAGGCGACCGACGTCGGCGACGCCGTGACCGCAGCCCTCGATGCCGGTGGCCCGCACCTGCTCGAGCTGCCCATCGCCGTGGCCTGACCGCACCGGCGGTTGGCGCCCGTCCGGTCGGGGAATCTGAGACTCGTCGGGGGCCACGACCAGAGGAGAGCGGCACATGGCCGAGATCGGGTACTCGTTGTCGTCGGAGGAGTGGGGCGCCAAGGACCTGGTGGCCCTGGCCCAGCGCGCCGAGGAGGTCGGCTTCACGTACGCCGGGATCTCCGACCACTTCCACCCGTGGACGACGACGCAGGGCAACAGCCCCTTCGTGTGGGCGGTCATCGGGGGCATCGCCGCGACCACCACCAGGCTGCGGCTCGGGACGGGCGTGACGTGCCCCACCATCCGCATCCACCCGGCGATCATCGCCCAAGCGGCAGCGACGGCTGAGTCGATGATGCCGGGCCGCTTCTTCCTCGGGGTCGGCAGCGGCGAGAACCTCAACGAGCACATCCTCGGCGACCGCTGGCCCGAGAGCGATGTTCGCCAAGAGATGCTCGAAGAGGCCGTCGAGGTCATTCGCCTGTTGTGGCAAGGCGGCATGCAGAGCCACCACGGCAAGCACTACACGGTCGAGAACGCGTGCATCTTCAGCCTGCCCTCGCCCCCGCCGCCGATCTACGTCGCCGCCGCCGGCCCGAAGGCGGCCAAGCTGGCGGGCCGCATCGGCGATGGCCTCATCGCCGTCGCGCCTCAGGACGAGACGGTGAAGAACTACAGGGAGGCCGGTGGCTCGGGACCGACCTACGGCCATCTCACCGTGTGCTGGGCCGAGAGCGAGGACGACGCCAAGAAGACGGCGTTCGAGCACTGGCCGAACACCGCCATCACCGGCGAGCTGGCCCAGGAGCTGCCGACTCCCCGGCACTTCGAGCAGGCGGCCAAGATGCTGACGGCCGACGACCTGGCCGACAAGGGCCTGCCCCTCGGACCCGACCCGCAGCGCCACATCGACGGCATCAAGCAGTTCGCGGAGTCGGGCTTCGACCACGTCTACATCCACCAGATCGGGCCCGACCAACAGGGCTTCTTCGACTTCTACCAACGTCAGGTCCTGCCGCGGCTCTGACCCGGTCTCTCGCCTGCATCGACAACCTCGAAGGTGAGGATTGAGGCAGGATGCCGGTGACCAAGGGGGTCCACCATGGCTGTAGACATCTGGCCGACCATTCACGCCGAGCGCAAGGCCCTCGTCGCTGACCTCGAGGGCATCAGCGACGACCAGTGGCAGACACCGTCGCTGTGCGAGGGCTGGAACGTGCACCAGATGCTCGGCCACATGCTGGCCGCAGCCAAGAAGTCACCGCTGGGATTCATCACCTCACTGGCGGCCGCCGGGTTCCGCTTCAACACCATGACGGCCAACGACGTGGCCAAGGAGTCGGCCGGCTCACCGGCCCAGACACTCGCCGCCTTCGAGGCCGAGGCCGACTCGTCCGTCCACCCGCCGGGCCCCAACGACACGTGGCTGGGCGAGACCATCATCCACGGCGAAGACATCCGGCGGCCGCTCGGCATCAACCACACCTATCCGGCCGACGCGGTGAAGCGGGTGCTCGACTTCTACAAGGGCTCGAATCTGGTCGTCGGGGCAAAGAAGCGGATCGGGGGGCTGACGCTGGCGGCCAGTGACAGCGACTGGACCACCGGCTCGGGGCCCGAGGTACGGGGCCCTGGTGTTTCACTCATGCTGGCGATGACGGGCCGGCGGGCCGCTCTCGACGACCTCACCGGCGACGGCGTGGCCACCCTTTCGTCGAGGATGTAGCCGGGCCTAGCGCGCCGCGCTGAGCAACGCCTCGGCGCCCTCGGCTAGCTCCCGCACGATCTCGGCCGCCGGCTGCACGGCGCGGACGTCACCGACCGACTGGCCGGCGTACTGAGCCATGGCCGAGACGTTGCCTTCACACTCGGCCAGCGGGGGCAGGGTGTCGAAGCGAGCCACGGGGAAGGACGCGTCGGAGCCGG
Organism: Actinomycetota bacterium; assembly: GCA_030838265.1. Lineage (GTDB taxonomy): Bacteria > Actinomycetota > Acidimicrobiia > Acidimicrobiales > BP-101 > BP-101. The sequence continues at coordinate 6,799 of JAUTXA010000069.1, forward strand.
GCAAATGAAGTTGGGCGACGACGTCGCCGTCGAAGGCCGACGCTTCGTCGAGGGCAGCGCGCAGCACCCGGTTCGGGGCATCCGGCCAGCCGGTGGTGCGGCCGAACTCCTCGCTCAACACCGTCTCGTCCGCACCGGCCGCCACCAAAGCCGCCTTGTAGTCGGGGTGAGCCCCCGATTCCGCGCTGGCCACGAAGCGGGTGCCGATCCGCACGGCCTGGGCGCCGGCGGCCAGGGCGGCGGCCATCGCTCGCGCCGAGCCGATGCCGCCGGCAGCCACCACCACCACGTCGTCGCCGACGGCGTCGACGACAGCCCCGAGCAACGGCAGCAGGCCGATCTGGCCCTGCACGTGACCGCCCGCCTCCACTCCCTGGGCGACCACGATGTCGCAACCCGCGTCGGCCGCGGCGCGCGCGTCATCGACCGAGCCCACCTGCCATCCGGCCAGGGCGCCAGCGGCGTGGATCTGCTCGACGAGAGCCGGGTCGGGCTCGCGCCAGAAGACCTCGGCCAGCCTCACTCGCTCGATGGTCGCCTCGAACTCTTCGGGGTTGAGGAAGGGACCGAGAAAGTTGGCGCCCCTGAGCGAACAACCCATGGCATCGAGGACGTCGATGCGATCGGGCATCGACGCCGGCGCGGCGCCGAGCATCCCCAGTCCTCCCGCCGCGGTGACGGCAGCCACCAGGGCGGGGACGCTCACGCCGCCCATCCCGGCCAGCTGGATGGGCACCGTGCACCCGACCAGGCGGGTGAAGCGGGTCTCGAGCACGACTAGAGCGGCGCCCGAGCGTCGGGGGTTGCGGCGTCGATGTCGGCCGAGGTCACCCCGAGGCTGAGGGCCAGGTCCTCGAGGGCCGCACTCCAGCTCTCGAAGTAGGGGCGATCAGGGTCATCGGCGATCGCGGCCATCAGCCGGTGGCGGAAGGCGTCCCACTCGAGGCCCTGGCTCTCGACGAGGGCCACGGCCATGGCGAACGACCGGGCCTCCCACGGGGCGGCGAAGACCAGCTCGCCGTTGTCACGGGGGAGGGCCGTCGCGCCCTCCATCGAGGCGACCGCATCGTCGAGCTCGGCCGTCACAGCCGGGCCACGCCGATCATGGCGTCGCGGGTGACGATGCCGACCAGCTCGTCCTGGGAGAGGCCGTCGGTGCCCGCCGGTCGCTCGGGGAGGACGAGGTAGCGAACCTCGGCGCTGGAGTCCCACACCCGAATCTCGACGTCGTCGGATAGGTCGGTGCCCATCTCGGCCAGGAGGGCGCGGGGTTCGCGCACGGCGCGAGAGCGGTAGGCGGGCTCCTTGTACCAGGCCGGCGGAAGCCCCAAAGTGGGCCACGGGTAGCACGAGCACAGCGTGCAGACGACGAGGTTGTGGACGTCGGGGGTGTTGGCGACCACCACCATGTGATCGCCTTCCGGCCCGCCGAAGCCCAGCTCGGCGATGGCCGCCGTGGCATCGGTGAGCAGCCGATCCCGGTACTCATCATCAACCCACGCCCTGGCCACGACCTTGGCCCCGTTCAGAGGTCCGAGGTTGTGCTCGAAGTTCTCGACGATCGAGTCGAGGGTGCCGGGATCGAACATTCCCTTGGCGGTGAGCACCGTTTCGATGGCGGCAACCCGCGCCTCGACCGGCGCCAGGGGCTCGGGGTGATGGCCCCGGTCGCCGTGGTCGTGCTCGCTCAACGATCCTCCTCGAGGTAGTGCTCCCATAGGTCAACGTTCACGGTGACGCCGTCTGATCCGCCGTCACCCCACAGCTCCTTCGCCGTGAAGCGCACCGAGTATGTGGGATTGAGGATGAGACCACCGTCGTGGGCCTCGGCGTCGGGAAGGTTGGCGGCGTCGTCGAGGCGGGCCACGACACCCCG
>JAUTXA010000084.1 GCA_030838265.1 Actinomycetota bacterium
GAAAGGAAGTTCGAGCAGAACCCGAGCGAGTTGTCGGGGTACACGAAGGGCTGACCCACGCTGAAGCGGTGGGCGGCGGCCGCGAAGGTGGGCATCTTGGCGATGAGGCGGATGACCTGCTTCATCCGCACAGCCGGGTCGTGGATGTTCTTGGCCTCGGGGTAGAAGGTCGACAGGGCAGCGACGGCCGAGACCAGCATCCCCATGGGATGGGCGTCGTAGTGGAAGCCCTCGAGGAAGCGCTTGCGGACGTTCTCGTGGATGTAGGTGTGGTACGTGATCTCGTGGGCCCAGGTGTCGAACTGGCTGGCGGTCGGCAGCTCGCCGTGGATCAACAGGTAGGCGACTTCGAGATAGGTCGAGCTCTTGGCCAGCTGCTCGATCGGGTAGCCCCGATAGCGCAGGATGCCGGCGTCGCCATCGATCTCGGTGATCGAGCTCTCACAGACGGCGGTGGACAGAAAGGCAGGGTCGAAGAAGAACACACCGGGGGCGGCCTTGCGCCAGTCGGCTGACGACACGCCACCGTTGTTGATGGGGACCTCCATGGTCTCCCCGGTGCGGTTGTCAGTGATCGTGATGGTGTCGGCCACGTTGCCATTCCTCCCGGTGGCCCGACGGAAGGGGCCGCCGTGGGCGAATGCTAGTGGGCGGCCAGAGGGGTCCGGCGGGCGTCAGCCTCGGGCCGGATCGTCGGCGGCGAGGAAGTCGCAGGCCCAGTCGGACCGCTTCCAGTCGGGCACCGGCGTGGGGCGTTCGACCGGGCGGGGCACGAAGCGGGACCGCTCGACCAGCTCGTACTTGTGGATGTAGCGGGGACAGTTCGGATACACCCGCCGGGCCTCGACCCGGACCACAAACTGAGCCTCCGGCCATGTCTCGACCAACGGGTCGTCGAGGTCGACGCGCGCCACCCCGTCAACACGGGTGCGGTTCTGCTTCTCGAAGTCGATGAAGAGCATCCCGACGTTGGCGTGGCTCAGGGCGTTGCCCATCGACAGGTACATCCCATTGCCGTCGTAGTTGGGGAAGGCGAGGGTCCGATTGTCGAGCACGCGCACGAAGCCCGGGTCGCCACCCTTGTACGAGCAGGTCGGCATCCCGTCAGGGTCGACGGTGGCGAGGAAGAACATGTCACGACCCTCGATGAAGGACTTGTCGTGAGCGCTGATCGTGTCCTTGACGAGGACATCCTCGATGCGGTCCGCCAGCCGCCGGGTGTCGAAACGGTCCTGCAGCTCACGCTGTCCTGCGTGGAACATCCCGTTGTCCATGTGGCCCCCTCCGGCGCGTCGCCTCAGTGTCGCGCCAGGGCCCGCCGCTCACCAGGGTATGGCGCTCAGCCGTGGCCGCCGACGGCGTGCCCGCCGGTCTGGACTGCGTAGCCCGTGCCTGACGACGCTTCGCCGGAGGTGGCCGAGGGCGGGCCATCGTGGGAGAAGGTGATGTGGGCCCAGCCCTGGGAGTCGACGTCGATGCCGAAGTCGTCATAGAGCTGGCGGCCGCCGGTGCAGGCGATGCCGTCCTGACAGGGCTCGCCCGTGTGCACGCCGATGATGGCCTCCGGCGCCGTCCATTTGGTGACGTCGTTGGCCGGGCTCTGCACGAAGAACAGGTTCCAGAACTGGGTACCGGCCGCCGCGCCGTAGTAGGCGAGATCGACGCCATTTGAGGTGGCCACCATCGCCGGCATGACCGCCTTGTCGACACCCGCCGCGATGCGGGTGGTGTTGCACGTCCACTTCCGGCCGTGGAGGCGGCTGACGGCGACATGGATGTCAGTGCTGTCGGACCACGCCACCCATGCGCTGCCGTCGGGAGCCACGCTCACCGTCGGGAACTGGTTGCCGGCAAGGAAGCCACATCCGATGTTGCGAAGCTCCCAACTGAACCCACCGTCGTTTGAGACAGCCACCCCCGCCTCACTGGGCTGATACAGGTAGAAGCCGGGCTCGCCATTCGGCCCCCCGACGATGCCGTCCGTCGAATGGGTGTCGGCGGCGATGAACCCGTATTCGCCCTCACCGGGGCTCGGAGCGACTGCGTTCCAGGTCACACCGCCGTCGTCCGTCCGCAGCACCGACTCCTGGAGATCGCCATGGACGACGGCGACGGCTGTCGATTGACCCCACGACGTGATGAACGGCCGGTCGGCAATGTCGACAGCCGGAACCTTGTAGGCCGTGATCCAGCTGGCGCCGTTGTCCTCAGAGTGCGACAGGGCGAGGTTCCCCCCACCGGTGCTGACCATGTACATGCGATATCCGCCGCTCGCCAGGGCGACGGGGGCGATGGCCAGGTCGACGTCACCGCCGGAGAGGCCGATCTTGCCGACCGCCGGGACGAGGGTGTTGGGCTGGCCGGCATAGGTGAGGTCGCATGCCGAGGCGCCCGTCCCACCGAGGGCGTTGGCCTGATGCCAGACCTCGGTGCCTGTGCCCAGGCCGTTCTCGGACGCCAAGACGAGTGAGTCGTCGGCCGCCACCTTGACGATGGGCTCGCTCACGCCGTTCGAGGCGGCGCAGCCGGCTGCTCCCGCGGTGGTCTCCTGGGGGTTGCCGATGGCGAAGTTGGGGCTGGGCGGAGCCAGCCCGTTGGTGCTCGACACCGCTGGCCCTGACAGCGGCAGGGCGGCGACCAGAAGCAAGCCGCCCAGTGCGGCGACGCGCCGCTTCGATCCCCATCTCATCGCCGACCCCAGTCCGTTGTGATTCCTTCTGTCGAGATTCGCCGGGAACCGACCAAGTTCCTGCCCGGCGACCCGGCAGAGAGGCGCTCGCTGGTGTCAGGCCGTGACGGGCTGGGTCGAGCGGACGCGGTCGGCGAAGGTGGCCGCGCCCTCACCCCCGAGCTCGGGGAGGGCAGCCTGACGGCCGAGGAGGGCCATGAGGATGGCCTCGCCGGACCCCGTGACCTCGGGCCCCGAGCCCCACTGCCACTCGACGTCGGTGGGACGGAGGGCGAGCCCCTTGGCCCGCCGTCGGGCGCCGAACACGAAGCCCAGCCCGGGCGTGCCGTCGAGGGCAGCCACCACTCGCCGCTCGGGGATGGCGCGCCGGTGGCCGAGCGCCCGGCGGATGTCCTGGTGGTGGACGAGGCGATCGACCAGGTTCAGTCGAGGAGGAAAGATCCGGCCGGTTCCGCCCCAGGGGTCGCGGGCGTCGAAGGCGGCGACGAGCTCGGATGGGTCGCGGCCCTCGGCCCGGCGGATCGAGTACACCCGCCCCGACCGGTCGGACGACAGCCGGTAGCGGGCCAGCCGCAACGGGAGGGTCGAGAGGCGCATCTCGTTGCCGTAGAGGATGTGCCCGACCACGTCCCTCACCCGCCAGCCCTCGCACAGCGACGGCTCGTCCCACTCGGTCGGCTCGAGGGTGTGCAGGTACGCCGAAAAATCGGCGTTCTCTTCGTCGTGCAGCCTTCGGGCCTCGGCCCTCGTGACACTCACGTCTGCGCCGCCTCGGCCACACCGGCCTTGGCCCACTTGAAGTGAGTGCGACCGTGGTCGGCATTGGCAGCCATGATCCCGCCGACCGTGCCGTCGGCCCATGGCGCCCCTGGGATCTTCGACTCGAGCTCGTCGTCCGTGAGCTCGGCGAGGAGCTGCAGGGTCTCGGCCCGCACGCGGAGCCCGATGCGGACCAGCTCGTCGAGGGCCTTGCCGCGGTGCTCGTCGGCCCAGCCCTCGGTCCATTGGTGGATGCCAGCCATGATCTCGTCCATGCCCTGGCGGGTCCCGTCGGGATTCGTACCGATGGTCATGCCCTGCTTGCCCTCGAGGTGACGCCGGAACATGTCGTTCCAGTTGCGCTCGATCAGTGTGGTGTGCACGAAGTGGTCGGCGAACGACCACCACTTGCCGGGGTCGTGCTCACTCTGGGTACGCGGCGCGTAGAGCTCGTCCTCGCTCATCCCCGAAAGCGTCTCCAGCAGCCAGGCGCGGTCGCGGCTGAGCTTCACCTCGATCTCGATCCGGTTCATGGCCGAAATCTACGAGATTCGCCCCACGTCAGGCCGCGGCGGCGCGCTTGCGGAGCTGGAACCGAACCACCAGCCCCGCCAAGCCCGGTGTGATGATCGCCTCGTCCACAGGCAGAGCACGCGCCACCGCCCGGAATTCGGGGACGCTCATCATGCGCAACTGGTCGGCGTGTCCGTGGTGGAGCAGGCGAAAGGGCGCGGTCGTCAACAGGTCGTACCCGACCAGGTGCCCGCCCGGTCGCAGGACCCGCACGCACTCGGCCAGTGCCTTCTCCCACTCGACGGTGTGGTGGAACATGACCCAGCTCAAGACGGCGTCGAACGAACCGTCCGCGAACGGCAGCGCAGTCGCGTCGGCTTGCCGCACCCTGGCTCGGTCGCCGAACTCGGCGAGCCGAGCGGACGCGGCGTCGACCATCTCGTGGTCGAAGTCGGTCACGGTCATGGAGGCCTGGGCGTAGCGAGCGAGCACCTGGGCGGCCATAGCGCCGCTGCCGGCGCCGATCTCGAGGACGTCCCCGTGTGGCTCGAATCCCTGTAGCGACCAGGGGAGCACCCCGTTGCCGGCGAGGGCGCGCCACGGCCGGCTCCGGCAGAACGCCGCCTGGAATCGGGACATCTTGGGCATCAGCCACGCTCCTCTCGCGTCGAAGCTCCTTCGATCGCCACTTCGATCGCCACTTCGGCCGCCTCGTCGACCAGGGCGTCGAACGACATGTTCACGATTGCATCGAATCAGGCGGCGGAGTCCGTACTACACGACCAGCACGGAGATCCGGGCCGCGTTGGTCGCCAGCGAGCCGAGCATCTGGAAGTCGCCGTCGTCGCTGGTCACGATGACGACGTCGTCGTGGGCGGCGCGCGCATCTGCGGCTGCTGCGACCACGGTGTCGACTCCCGAGGGCGGTGGCTTCACCCCCGCGCCCATCGCAGCGCGCCGAAGCGCTCCCGCGGCGTGACCGGTAAACGCATCGACGTCGGCGATGGTCACGAGATCGAGCAGACGCCGCACGTGGAAGTCGTGGCCGGCGTGGCCGGTCAGGACGCTCTCGGCGAGCACCACTGCGGGCAGGACGAGGTCGTCGGCCCGAGCTCGAAGCAGCCGCAAGCGAGCGCGACGCTCTTCGTCGATCGGTGCAAGTCCTTCGACGCCACCCGTGTCCAATACGGCGATCAACCCGCCGCCCGCGCTCGTCGCCGAGCAGTGGACTTCGCTGGTTTCCCCCTCGGCCGCACCGCGGTCGCGGAGTCGAGCCACGCCTGCGCCTTCGCCTTGGCCTTGGCCGAGGGCGCTCCGTGGAGGGCATCGAGTTCGTCGAGCCACGCGTCGAGCGCCGCCATGCGCTCCCGCCGATCGAGTTCGTCAGCCACAGCCCGCTGTGCCAGCGCCGACACGTTCAGTCGGGCGGTTCGAGCCTGCTCATCGAGGTCGTCGGGGAGGCTGATGTTCCGGCGTGCCATACACAAATGATACACACTGGTTTCCAACCGAGGCGATCCCGAAATTCGCGGCACTCGTCGCCAGCGCGCAGCGCCTGGCCTCACTCGCCGCACCGGAGTGGTAGCCCGCGGCGACGTCATCTGGGCCGGTCTCGGACCGCCTGCCGGTCGTCGACCCGTCTGCGTGCTCACCCGCGCCGCAGCGATCGAGGTGCTCGCGGCGCTCACGTGCGCGCCGATCATGCGCACGATCCGCGGCATCGAATCGGAGGTCGAAGTCGGGCCCGACGAGGGGCTGCCGGAACCAAGCGCTATCAGCTGCGACAACCTGATCACCGTTCCCGCTGCCCTGCTCGACGCCGCGCCCGTTGGCCGACTGGACCTCGACGCACGCGTCCGGCTGGATCGTGCGCTCCGCTACGCGCTCGATATCCAGTACTGACGTCACGACCTGAGCGCGTATCTCCACACGTTTGAGTCGCGGAGCTCGAAGCCGAGCTTCTTGTAGATGTGGTTGGCCGCCTCCCGCGACGGGCGGGAGGTGAGGTCGACGGTGACGCACCCGAGCGACTTGGCCTGCTCGAGCATGGCTTTGGTCAGGGCCGTCCCGATGCCCTTCCCCGACGCGGCGGGGTCGGCGATCACGTCTTCGATCCAGGCCCGCAGCCCGGTTGGGATGCGGAAGACGGCGAGGGTGGCCACCCCCACGATGGAGCCGTCGTCGGCATAGGCCACGAACTGATCGGTGGCGGGCGAGGCGACGATCTCGCCGAGCTGCGCCTTGGATGGCGCGGGGTTGGACTTCGAGAGGTACGGCGTCAAGCGTTCGAAGGCCGAGACGAGCTCATCGGTGACGGGGCCCTCCCAGATCTCGACCTTCATTCCGCGTCGGGGACCGGCTCCGGCGGGGGTGGGCCCACGTAGCGGGCGCTGGGCCGGATGATGCGGTTGTCAGCGGCCTGCTCGAGGATGTTGGCGCACCACCCGATCACCCGCGACGAGGCGAACGTGGGGGTGAACAGGTCGCGGGGCAGCCCGCAGTGGTCCATGACCACGCCGGCGTAGAACTCGACGTTGGCGTAGAGATCGCGTCCCGGCTTGAGCTCGGACAGGACTTCCTCGACGGTCTGCTCGACCTGCTTGGCGAAGGTGATCTTCTCGGCCCCGATGCGCTCGGCGACACCGCGCAGCATGATCGACCGCGGGTCATGCGTCTTGTACACCCGGTGGCCGAAGCCCATGATCCGCTCGCCCGCCTGCACCTTCTCGGCGATGTAGGCGCGGGCCCGGTCGGGGGTGCCGATGTCGTCGAGGAGGGCCAGCGCCTTCGACGGGGCCCCACCGTGCAGCGGCCCGGAAAGAGCGCCGATGCCACCCACGACCGCAGCGCCGAGGTCGGCCCCCGACGAGGTGATAACACGGGCCGTGAAGGTCGAAGCGTTGAAGCCGTGATCGATGGTCGAGATCTGATACTGCTCGACGCCCCTCGCCTTCTCGGGGTCGGGCACCTCGCCGGTGAGCATGTAGAGGTAGTTGGCGCCGTAGCCGAGCTCGGGGTGCGGGGCGATGGGCTCGAGGCCCTGGTGCAGCCGGTACAGAGCCATGATCAGCGTGGGGATCAGGGCGCACACCTGCATGGCGTTGGAGCGCAGCTCCTCGTGGTCGACCTCGGTCGAGAAGCCATAGCTGCCGGACTGGCCGACCAACGAGACCGCCGTCCGCAGAGCGTCGAGGGGGATGAAGGTGCGGCCGACGCGCGCGATCGATGGCAGCACCTCGGCCACGTCGTCGGGTATCACGCGCCGGCGACTGATGTCAGCCAGGAACGCCTCGCGCTGCGTTGCCGTCGGCAGCTCACCCTCGAACAGGAGGTACCAGACGTCCTCGAGCCGTCGCTTCTCCGCCAGCTCGACGGCGTTGTACTGGCGGTAGTGGTAGAAGCCCTCCTGGCCGCGGACGTCGCCCACCGAGGTCTCGGCCACCACCACTCCGGCCAGTCCCTTGGGTACGTCCTGCAACGTGCCGTCGACCGGTCGGAGCTGGGCGATGCCCATCAGGTCGCGCATCGAGACGATGCCCTTGAGATCGTTGTCCTCGGCGACCGGGATGTGGCGATAGCCGTGCTCGGCCAGGGACTTCCACGCGTCGGCCACCTCGACCCCAGGTGCCACACAGTCGGGGTCCTCGGTCATCCACTCCGAGACCTTGGTCGTCGAGGCCTCGGCCCCGGTGGCGGCAAAGCGGACGAGGTCGCGCTCGGTGAGGATGCCGATCGGACGGTTGCCGTCGACGACCACGACGGAACCCACCCGGTGATCACGCATGCGCTCGGCCACGGCGG
>JAUTXA010000096.1 GCA_030838265.1 Actinomycetota bacterium
TTGAGCTGCTCCTCGACGAGGGCGAGGCCGCCGTCCCAGAAGCTGTGGTCCTCGAGGTCGCAGCCCACGATGCGGCCCAGCTCCTCCGGGGCCATCGACCCGCCGGAGCCCAGCATGTTGAGGTAGCGGGGGACGAAGTCCGAGCCTTGCTCGGTGTACTGGTGGTACACCGACAGGGCCAGCAGCTGGCCGTAGGCATAGGCGTAGACGTAGCCCGGCGTCCCGATGAAGTGCGGGATGTAGGACCACCACGACTTGTAGCCCTCAGTGATCTCGACGGACGGGCCGAGCATCTCGGTCTGGCTCTGCTCCCACAGCTCGCCGAAGCGGTCGACCGACAGCTCACCCTCGTCGCGGCGGGCGTTGTGGACCAGTGACTCGAACTGGTTCATGGCCGTCTGGCGGAACACGGTGGCGATGGCACCCTCGATGTTGTCGGCCAGCAGGGCCAGCCGGGCGTCAGGATCGGTGGTCATCTCGAGCAGCCGGTTGAAGGTCACCGTCTCGCCGAACACCGACGCCGTCTCAGCCACCGTGAGCGGCGTGGCCTGGTGGAACAGCCCCTGCTTGCGAGCCAACGCTCCGTGCACCCCGTGACCCAGCTCGTGGGCCATGGTCGTGACGTCACTCGGGCGCGAGGTGTAGTTGAGGAAGACGTAGGGGTGATGCGACGGCACCGTGTAGCTGCAGAACGCACCGGGGCGCTTGCCCGGGCGGACGGGGGCGTCGATCCAGCGCTCGTCAAAGAAGCGGCGAGCCAGGTCGCCGAGCTCGGGGCTGAAGGAGTTGTAGCAATCGAGCACGATCTCCTTGGCCTCGGCGAACGGGATCGTCGTCTCGGCGGTGGCCAGCGAGGCATTGCGGTCGTAGTCGGCGATGCGGTCGACGCCCCAGATGCGGGCCTTGAGGGCGTACCAGCGCTGGGGGATGTCGTAGCGCTTCTTCACTGACGACACGAGGGCCTCGACCGACTCGTCGCTGGCCTCCTGCCCTAGGTTCCAGCTGGCCAGCCAGTGGTCGTAGCTCCGCAGCCGGTCGTCGACCGCCTTGTCGTGCAGCAGGGTGTTGAACAGGTAGGCCCTCGTCCGCAGACCGGGGGCCAGACCGGCGGTGACGGCCTCGGCGGCCCGCTTCCGCACGGCGCCGTCGGGTGAGCCCAGCTGGCTCAGCCCCTCCTCGAGCGGCTTGGCCTCGCCATCGATCTCGACCGTGATCGACGACGTCAACTCGCCGAACAGGCGGACCCACGCGCTGCGGCCGGTCACGGCCTTCTCGGTGAGGACGCGCTCCTCGGCCTCGGACAGCAGGTGGGGGCGATAGCGGCGGACGGACTCGAGGTGGTGGCGGTAGCGCTCGAGCCCAGGAGTGTCGAGCAACGTGGCGGCGACATCGTCGTCGAGCGCCGCCCACTCGAGATTGAAGAAGAGGAGCTTGGTGGCGATGGCCGTCGACATCTCCTGCACGTGCTGCATCAGGGCACCGTTGGCCGGGTCGCTGGTGTCGGCCGAGTAGCCCAGGCCGGCGAAGGAGCCGGCCCGTCCGTTGAGCTCGCGGACCTGCTCGAGCTCGTCCATGAAGGCCAGCAGGTCGGCACCGTCGAACGAGGCCACGGTGCCCTTCTTCAGGGCCAAGGCGTCGGCTCGCGTGCGAGCTTCTTCGAGGAGGTCGTCGACCTCACGGCCCTGCAGCAGGGGCTCGAGATCCCAGGTGACGTCTGCAGCTTCGATGGCGCTCATGGACGGCGATGCTACGGGCTGGCGGCCGCGTCCCGCCTACCCGATCTCGTGGTGGTGGGAGTGGACGAGTGCGTGGTCGCGTCAGAGGTCGTGCAGGCCGGTGCTGGGCCGGCGGGCTTCGGTGATGAGCTCGAGATCGGGGGGCATCCCATCGACCTTGACGTTGCCGTTGTCGACCTCGATCGAGACGCGGCGACCGGCGAGCGGGATGCGGTCGACTCGCAGGTGGGTGATCCACTCCGGAAGGGCGGGGGCCAGCCAGACCTTGCCGTGCGGGATCCAGGGGTCGAAGCGCAGCAGGGTGCGAAGGAAGAGGTAGGGCGACGCCGCCGACCACGCTTGGGGCGAGCACGAGGTCGGGTACTCGACCACCACCGGGAACTCCTTGCGGTCGAGCCCACTGAACAGCTCGGGCAGGCGGCCGTCCTGGCTGATGGCGGCGTCGAGCATCACGCCGACGATGCGCTGGGCGGCCTCGACGAACCCGTAGCGCATGAGGCCGGCGGCCAGGATGGCGTTGTCGTGGGGCCACACCGATCCGCAGTGGTAGCTGATCGGGTTGTAGCCACCGGAGTCGGAAGCCAGGGTGCGCACGCCCCACCCGCTGAACATGGGGTCGCCCATGAGGTGGCGAGCAACGCGCTCGGCCTTGTCCTCGTCGACGATGCCTGACCAGAGGCAGTGGCCCATGTTCGAGGCCAACGAGTCGATGGGTCGCTTCTGGGCATCGAGACCGATGGCGAAGTAGCCCTTCTCCTCGAGCCAGAAGTCGCGGTTGAAGCGATGCTTCAGGTCGGCCGCCTTCTCGCGATAGCGGTCATGCGTCGCGGTGTCGCCGTTCTCGGCCGCGAAGTGAGCCCTCGCCAGGTAGGCCCCATAGACGTAGCCCTGCACCTCGCTCAGGGCGATGGGTGCCTTGGCCACCTCGCCGCTGGCGAAGCGGATGCCGTCCCAGCTGTCTTTCCACCCCTGGTTCAGAAGGCCTCGGTCGCTCGCCCGTTGGTACTCGACGTAGCCGTCGCCGTCACGGTCGCCGAACTCCTCGATCCAGGCCATGGCCCGATCGGCGTGGGGCAACAGCTGGTCGACCGCCTCGCGGGCCAGGCCCCACCGGCGCAGCTCGCCGAGCAGCATCACGAAGAGCGGGGTGGAATCGGCGCTGCCGTAATAGACCTTGCCGCCGCCGAGCGAGAGCGACGCCGAGTCGCCGAAGCGCATCTCGTGCAGGATGCGGCCCGGCTCCTCGTCGTGGCGGGGGTCGACCTCCTTTCCCTGGAAGCGAGCCAGGGTCTGGAGGACGCCGAGGGCCAGCTCGGGGTCGACGAGCAGGGCCATCCAGGCCGTGATGATCGAGTCCCGTCCGAACAGGGTCATGAACCACGGTGCCCCGGCCGCGATGACCGCCCGTTCGGGGTGGTCGGGGTCGAAGATCCGCAGGGCCCCGAGGTCCTCGGCGCTGCGGGCGATGACGGTGTTGAGCCCGTCGTGGTCGGTGTCGACTTGGGGGATGTCCCGCCGCCACCGCTGCAACCGCTCCCCCGGCGTGGCCCGCTCGACGGGATGGCCGCAGAGGAAGCGAGGCTCGATCTCGTCGTCGTCGATGATGGTGGTGACCTGGACGCAGGTCGTCCACGTGCCCTTGGCCGGGACGATGACCTCGAAGGTGGCGACGTCGCCGTCGATGTGGACGGTGTCGGCGAAGTCGAGGCGGACCCCCCGTCGCGACGCCCCCCGCTTGACCCGGAACGTCATGCCCCGCTCGTGAGCCTCGGTCGTGTAGTCGCCGCGCGAGACGCCCCGTCCCTCCTTGACCGCGAACAGGTCGGCGAAGTCGGCCTCGACGGTGAGCTCGAGCGAGCAGTACGCGGCCTCGTCGGCGTAGTTGCGGACCGCGATGTCCTCCCGCATGCCCCGGCCGATGTAGCGGTGGCGGAAGACCATCAGGGTCGAGTCGTCCTTGCCGGGACGGGGCCGGGTGCGAGCGATGATGACGGCACTGAACGGCTCGGGGACGGCGGCGGCCAGCGGTTCCGGCGTCTGGCCGTTGACCCGCAGCTCGAGCCTGCTCAGGAAGCGGGTGTCGCGGAAGAAGAGGCCTTGGGGCGAGCCGGGCATGAAGTCGCCGGAGCGACCCGAGATGCAGAACGAGCTGCCCTCCACCAGGGTGACCGTGCCGCCGGGATGGCCGAGCGTCGGACTCTCGCCTTCGAAGTTCCAGGGATCCGACACTGGTTCGAGGTTACGTGACGTGCCTGTCGCGTCGGCGCCTCTTGACGATTCTGCTCGGCGTGATAGCCATCTGGACGAAGATGAGCGATCGAAGGTGAGGTAGCCACATGACCACGATGAAGGACCGTCCCAACACCGCCCTGTTGGTGGTGGACGTGCAGAACTCGGTCGTTGCCGATGCCCACCGCCGCGATGAGGTGATCGCCAACATCAACACCCTGGTCGGCAACGCCCGCGCCCAGCACGTGCCGGTGATCTGGGTGCAGCACTCCGATGACGGCCTCGTCGAGAACAGCGACGAGTGGCAATACGTCCCGGAGCTCGAGCGCGACGAGTCCGAGCCCCTCGTGCACAAGAACTTCGGCGATTCCTTCGAGGCCACCATCCTCGAGGCCGAGCTCGAGCAGCGGGGGGTCGGACGGCTCGTGGTCACCGGCGCCCAGACCGATGCCTGCATCCGGAGCACGATCCACGGCGCCTTCACGCGGGGCTACGACACCATCCTCGTGAGCGACGCCCACACCACCGAGGACTACTCGCAGTACGGCCTGCCTCCGGCCGACAAGGTGATCGCCCACACCAACATGTACTGGAGCCAACAGTCCGCCCCCGGCCGCACCGCCAGCGTGGTCGACACCGCCAGCGTCACCTTCGACGCCAGCCAGCCCGCGACCACGTAGTCGCGAAGTGCCGGCTCAGGTGGCGGCGAGCCAATCGAGGATCTCAGCCACGTGGGTGATCGTGGCGAGGTGGCCCTCGCCGGGCCACATCACCAGCTCCGCGCCCTGAACCCGGTTGGCCAGCTCCTCTGAGTGCCGCGGCGGCACCATCGGATCGTCGTCGCCTTGGAAGACCCTCATGGGAGCCCTGATGGCCGAGAGGTCGACGCCCCAGGGTTGACCGATCGCGCGGTAGTCGTCGATCACGCCCCGTGCGCCGCGGAGGAAGGCCTGGGTGAACAAGGCCATCACCTCGGCCGGTGTGCCCATGGTGTCGATGACCGCCCGGTCAGATTCGGACACCTGCTTGGCAAAGCTCTTGGTCGCCGACTTCGGGCTCATCCGGGCCAGCCGTGCACCGACCGCCATCATCGTGCGAGCCAAGGCGGGTCGCTTCCGCGACATCACCAGCATCTGACGGTCGGTCTTCTCGAAGTCGTCGTCCTCGGCCCACACGCCGACCTGTCCCATGCCGGCTGAGACCGCCGTCCTGGTGACGCGCTCGCCTCCAGCCGCGGCGCACGCCACCGCGAAGGGTCCGCCGCCGGAGTAGCCCCAGACCGCGAATCGGTCGATGTCGAGGGCGTCGGCCAAGGCTGTGACCATCGACGGGTAGGAACCGACCGTCCAGCCATCGGACGGCGTCGACAGCCCGACGCCGGGTCGGTCGGGCGCGATCAGCCGCAGCCCGCGCTCACGGGCGGGCTCGTCGGCGAAGCCGAAGCCGGCGCCACAAGCGGGCACCCCGTGGAACACCATCACCGGCTGGCCGGACGGGTCGCCGTACTCGTAGACACCGACGGTCTTGCCGTCCACGGCGACCTGGCGGGGCTCGGGGATCACGGGCCGATCCTAAACACGCAGGCCTCCTCATCGGGGGTTTCCACTACGTGCGTAGTGCTAATAGAATCGAGCCGTGGCCACCCCCCTCTTCGAGATCGACGGACTCCATGTGTCCGTCGAAGGCGCCGAGATCCTCAAGGGCGTCGACCTCGTCGTGGACGAGGGGGAGATCCACGCCCTGATGGGGCCGAACGGGTCGGGGAAGTCCACCCTGGCCAACGCCCTGCTCGGCAACCCCGAGTACCAGGTGACCGCCGGGGCCGTCCGCTACAAGGGCGAGGACATCACGGGCTGGGCCACCGACGTGCGGGGCAAGGCCGGCATCTTCCTGGCCTTTCAGTACCCCGAGGAGATCCCCGGCGTCCCTGTGGTGCAGTTCCTGAAGCAGGCGCTGGCCGCTCGCAAAGGCATCGAGGACCTGTCGATGCTCGAGACCCGCATGGCGATCATGGAGTGGATGAAGCGCCTCGGCATGGACCCCTCCTTCGGCGACCGCTACCTCAACGAGGGCTTCTCGGGCGGTGAGAAGAAGCGCAACGAGATCCTGCAGATGGCCATCCTCGAGCCCGACCTGGCCATCCTCGACGAGACCGACTCCGGCCTCGACATCGACGCCCTGCGGGTGGTGGCCGACGGCGTGAACCACGTGCGGGCCGACCGTCCCAAGCTCGGGGCGCTGCTCATCACCCACTACCAGCGCATCCTCGACCTCTTGAAGCCCGACCGCGTCCACATCCTGGTCGACGGCAAGGTGGTCGACAGCGGCGGCCCCGAACTGGCCCAGCGCCTCGAGCAGGAGGGCTACGACGCGTGGCGAGCCTGACCCCTCTCGACGTCGCCGTGATCAAGAAGGACTTCCCGATCCTCGACGTGCAGGTCCACGGCAAGCGCCTCGTCTACCT
>JAUTXA010000121.1 GCA_030838265.1 Actinomycetota bacterium
CGCCCTCGGACTCGCCGTCTTCTTCGGCCTCGGGATGGGGCCGGTGATGAGCGCCTTCGCCACCGAGCTCTTCCCGACCCAGATCCGGGGCCAGGCCGCGGCGTGGGTGCGGAACTGGTTCGAGATCGGCGGGATCTTCTTCGGCCCCGCCCTGGTCGGCATCCTCGGCGATCACACCACGGGCGCCATCGGCAACATCGGTGACACCGTCACCCTGCTCATGGTCCTCCAGGTGCCGACCCTCTATCTGGTCTGGCGGTTCATGCCCGAGACCAAGGGCAAGGAGCTCGAGCAGATCGCCGAGGACGAAGGCATGGTCAGCACCGGGGCGGTCGCCATATGAGCCCCGCCACCGAGACCGACCGCGAGATGGCCCAGATCAAGCGCGCCTTCTGGCCAGTCGTCGTCGCCATTCTCGTCGTGTTCACCGGGCTCTTCGTCGGCATCTCGAAGCTCAATGGCAGCACCCACCGTCCCGAGGGCACGGCCGAACATTGGCTCGAGGCCGTCGGCGACACCACCCGCAAGGGGCTGCACGATGAAGCGGTGAAGCGGGCCGACAAGATCGGGCCCGTCGCCATCGCCGAAGGGGCCAAGACGACGACCGGTCCTCTCATCCCGGCCGACACCGAGAAGAAGAGCGCCTTCCCCGACCTCGAGGTGGGCAAGGCCGCCATCTCCGGCGACTCGGCTCGGGTGCCCTATCGCCTCCACCAGCGGGCCAAGGTGGGGAAGAACCCGCTGGTCGAGGGCGAGGTGGTGCTCAAGCGGGACAGCGCCGCTCAGGGCGCCCATTGGAAGGTCGTCGGGCTGACGACCACCAAGGGTGCAGCCAAGGTGCCGTCCGAAGGTGGGCCCCCGCCGAGTCGAGCCCCCGCCGGCCTCTGGCTGGTCGGCCTCGCCGTCGGCGCCCTCGTCACCCTCGGCGCGTCGGCCCTGGTGCGCTGGGCGGGCGCCGGCCGGGCGGCCGCTCCCGCTTCTTGACGTCGGGGACGGGCTCGAGGTCGGCCCGGCTGACGAAGCGGAACAGCTCGGTGTCAGGCCCCAGCGGACGGGGGCTCACCGCCAGCCGGTTCGAGCCCACCGCGAACATGGCTTTGGGCGGGTCGCGGTAGCTGACCTCGTCGAAGCCCGAGCGGGCGAACCACCGGCGGATCTGCGGGGTGAGATCCGGAGCTTTGCGGTGGCGAGTCCAGATCACGATGGCGTCGCGGGCGCACAGCCGGGGGAGCGCGGCGATCGTCGATTCGATGTCGGCGTCGGTGATGTTGCCGAAGATCCCACACGCCAGGACCAGATCGGCGGGCACCGCCCCTTCGAAGGCCGAGGTGTGGGAGGCGTCGCCACAGATCACCTCGATGCCCCGGAGGCCGGCGGCCGCCGCCGACAGGACGGCCACGTCGACGTTGCGGGAGTCCATCTCGACCAGCCTCGCCGACACGTCGTCAGCCCGAGGGTGGTTGGTCAAGGCGCCGATCAGGTCGCGGCCTTGGCCGGCGCAGAGGCTGATGGCCCGGATGGGGCCGGGCGGGAAGGACTGGATGGCATTGACGATCTCGGCCTGCACCAGGGCCAGCCGCCGGGCCAGCGCCGAGGTGGGCTGGTCATAGGGCTGGTGCCACTCGTACCAATCCGGATCGCTCATGCCGGCACAACGGTAGAGCCCGCCCGCCGTTGGCGCGGCCTGACGTCGTGTCGGCTGATCAGGCCGGCGGCGCCATCCGGTCGATCGGGATGGTCGCCATGTCGAGGGGGGCCAGGCTGGCGAGGGCGGCTTTGAGCTGATCGGCGCCGACGGTCGAGGCCACCTCGAGCAGGGTGTTGCCGACCTGCATCACGATGTCGGTCTCCGCGGGGCCACCGGGCATCGGCGGGCCGTTGCCCCACGAGGCCTGGTCGGTCGGCACGACGAAGCCGCGGTTGGGGCCGGCCACGTAGGACTGGCCCTCGAGCTTCGGGGCGTAGGCGCAACCGGGCACCATCTCGTAGATGTCGATGGACGGCGGCGGCGAGTAGCTGTCGAACTTTGTCGGGTCGGCGGGCGGTACGTCGGCCGCCGGGTCGTTGAACGTGATGTTGACGCTGCGGCATTGCTCGTTGTCGGAGTCGTCCGTAGGGATGACCTCGGCGTAGGTCAGCTTGAACCCGGCGGGCAGCGTCGTCGGGGCCAGCAGGCCGATGTCGTGGACGGCGGCCACGCCCTGCTCGTCGACGTCCGGCGTGAGGTCGAGGCTGTCCTTGCTCGGGGCCGTAATCGTCACCGGGGCATCCCAGTTCGAGAACCGGGTGTCCTCGGTCGAGGTCCCACTGTCGGCGGGGTCGGACGCGGTTTCGATGGCCTTCCACACCATGCGGTCGAGCCGGCCCTTCGGCCCGCTGGTGATCGTGACCGTGACCGTCGACGTCACATCGCCCGCCATCTGGGTGAGCTGGCGTTGCTGATCGGCGGTCAAGCCCAGCGATTGCATGAGGGCATCGACGTCGAGGGTGGCCCGGACGACGTGTGTCTCGACCCGGACCGGGTCTCTCAGGGCGCCGAGGACCTCGGGCAGCCCGGCGTCGCCGCCCGTCGCCATGACTTGGGCGAAGGCGGCGCCGGCCGAGCCGAGGGCGGCGCTGACATCGGGCTGCAGCCCCGACGCAGCCGACGAGGCCGCGCCGGCGATGCCACCGCTCGACGGTACGAACGCGTTGTAGACCCACCCCTTCGTAGCCAGCGCGGCGCGGGTGTCAGCGTCGCGGGAGTACACCGCGCCCTTGACGGCGACTGTCTCCGAGACGCCGTCGCCGTAGTTCTCGAACACGTGGGCGTCGTCGGGGAGTCGAAGGTCGCCCTCGGTCGTCGATCGGTCGCTCGAGCTGCTGCCCGGGCCCTGATCGTTGCCCGTCACCGAAGCCGACTCGGTCACGAAGTGGGCGGTCTGGGCCTGGCTCACGTAGGCCCGGACCGACGCCAGCTCCTTCTCCGGCGAGGTCTTGCTGGGCCGGCTGATCACAGCCGCCACCGCCCCGACGAGGAGCATGGCCACGATGATCGCCAGCATGGCCCGGGCCAGCGTCGGCTTGGCCCCGTCGGCGTCGGGCCCGTCCAAGGCCTCGATCTGGGTTTCGCTCTCGATGTCGCTCACGGTCTCCCCTGGGTTCAGCGTTCTGGGCAGGGTACCGATTCGGCGTGACATGCAAGATCGCGTTGCCGGCGGCCGGGGGGCTGACTTGACCGGACGGTCAACTAGCCTTGAGGGCATGCCCGCCGCCACCAGAGTCGAGAGGCTCGAGGCGCGGGAGCGCAACCCCAAGTGGAAGAACGCCCCCTTCCGGATCGACATGTCGATCTGCATCAACTGTGACACCTGCATCCGGCACTGCCCGACCCAGTTCGGCGCCATCTTCAACCACGGGATCGACGTGGTGATCATCCCCGAGCTGTGCTCCGGCTGCCGCAAGTGCCTGCCCCCGGTGTGTCCCGTCGACTGCATCTATGAAGACCCCGACTGGGTGCCCGCGCCCGGCGAGTGGTGGGAGGAGCCCGCAACCGATGACCCCTACTCCTAATCCGATCCTGCCTGGGGCCGAGCCGTACTCGGCCGACGGCGGACCTGACGGCGTTCTCGTGGTGCACGGCTTCACCGGGAACCCGCAGTCGATGCGGCCCCTGGCCCAGGCCTTGGCGTCGGCCGGTCACACGGTGGCGCTCCCTCTGCTGCCGGGCCACGGCACCACCCTCGACGACATGCAGGAGACGCGCTGGAGCGACTGGTCGGGTGCCGCCGAGTCGGCCTACCAGGAGCTGGCCGCCCGCTGCCGCAACGTGATCGTGGCCGGATTGTCGATGGGCGGGACCATCACGTGCTGGCTGGCCGCCCACCATCCCGAGATCGCCGGCATCGTCCTCGTCAACCCGGCCATCGACCCGCCAGCCGAGTCCTTCCGCCTCGTCCTGCAGGGCATGCTCGACAGCGGGGGAACGACGATGCCGGGCATCGGTTCGGACATCGCCGACCCCAACGAGCGCGAGCTGGCCTACGAGCTGCTGCCGATCGCCCCCCTCCTATCGCTCTGCCAGGCCCAGGCCGAGCTCTACCCCCGGCTGGGCGAGATCCGCTGCCCCGTCCTGCTGCTCAACAGCCCCCAGGATCACGTGGTGCCGCCGGTGTCGTCTGACGTGGTCGTCGCCCAGGTCACGGGTCCGGTC
>JAUTXA010000132.1 GCA_030838265.1 Actinomycetota bacterium
CGAACTCGTCGTCATCGCCGAGGTCGAGATCGTCGCCCCGACCGAAGACGTCGCCGCCCTTGTCGTCGAGGCCGAGACCCCGGCCCGGGCGGTCGCGGTTGGCGTCGTCCCACCGGTCGAAGCCGGCGGCGATCACGGTGACCCGCACCTCGTCGCCCATGCTGTCGTCGGGGACGGTGCCGAAGATGATGTTGGCGTCCTGGTGGGCGACGGAGTGGATGATCTCGGCCGCCTCGGTGACCTCGAACAGGCTGAGGTCGCTGCCACCCGCGATGTTCAGCAGGATGCCGCGGGCGCCGTCGATCGAGGCCTCGAGGAGCGGGCTGGTGATGGCGCTCTTGGCCGCCGCCGCCGCTCGGCCCTCGCCCGACGCGATGCCGATGCCCATGATGGCGGTGCCCGCGTTGTTCATCACCATCTTCACGTCGGCGAAGTCGGTGTTGATCAGGCCAGGGGTGGTGATGAGGTCGGTGATGCCTTGCACACCCTGGAGGAGGATCTCGTCGGCCATCTTGAAGGCGTTGACCATCGACGTCTTGTCGTTGGAGACGGTGAGCAGCCGGTCGTTGGGGATGATGATGAGGGCGTCGACCTTCTCCTTCAGCTTCTGGATGCCGGCGTCGGCCTGCACGGCCCGGCGCCGACCCTCGAACCCGAAGGGCCGGGTCACGACGCCGATGGTGAGGGCGCCGAGTGACTTGGCGATCTCGGCCACCACGGGGGCGCCACCGGTGCCGGTGCCGCCACCCTTGCCCGCGGTGATGAACACCATGTCGGCGCCCTTCAGCACCTCTTCGATCTCGTCGCGATGCTCCTCGGCCGCGGCCTTACCGACCTCGGGATCGCTGCCGGCGCCGAGGCCGCGCGTGAGCTGGCGGCCGATGTCGAGCTTGACGTCGGCGTCGCTCATCAGCAGGGCCTGGGCATCGGTGTTCACGGCGATGAACTCAACGCCCTTGAGACCGGCGTCGATCATGCGGTTCACGGCGTTGACGCCGCCACCACCGATGCCGACCACCTTGATGACGGCGATGTAGTTCTGCGCTGCACCGGCCATGGGTTGAAGCCTCCGGGAAGATCGTTGGCGGAGCGACCGCCATGCGGGCTGGGGGTACCTGCGTCTACAGGACTTGTCTCAACCTCAACTTGAGGTAGAGAGTTATGTCAACCTCCAGCAATGGTCGAGACAGTACAGATCCGCTCTCGGGCGGTCAAGGTCCTGCTCACGCCGGCGTGACGGCGGGGGCATCGGGGACGCGCACGTCGATCACGATGCTCCCCCGCAGCTTGACCTGGGTCAGGAGCGTGGCCAGTGACACCAGCTTCTGGTCGACGTCGTCGGGCCGTCCGAAGCGGACGAGACCGGTCGGAACCATGTGCAGCTCGAGCTCTCCGTCAGCGGTGGTGGTGATCGACGCGATGGTCCCGACCAACGACTCAGGGATGGCGGTCGCCACGCGCAGGGCGCTGGCCCAGCCGGGCGGGAGCGAGGACCCCGGCCGCCCGAGGGGGCCGTCGCCGAAGATCACCGGAAGGACACCCTGGTTGCCCATGCCGGGACCAGCCTCGAGCAGCCGGCCGTGGCCGTCGACGAGGGCCCACTGGTCGCCGGCGCGCGCCAGAGCGACCGGCGTCCGCTCGGTGACGGTGACCACGACGGTCGCCGGCCACCGCTTCACCAGATGGGCCCGGTCGACCCACGGCAACCGCTCGATGCGACCGGCCGCCGCCCCCGACTGGACGTCGGTCAGGGCCACCCCCTTGTGGAGGTGGGCGACCTCGAGGACCGCGGCCGTGGTCGAGTGTCGGGTGCCGGTCACCGTCAGGTGGTCGACGTTCAACAGCGGCGAGCGGGTGGCCAGGGCCGCCAAACCGACAGCGGCCGCGGTGCTGGCGGTGATCAGGACGAAGCGCAGCCGCCGACGTCCCTCGTCTCGCTTGACCTGGACCCGGCGGGCCCGGATGCGAGGGTCGATGGGCAGGACCGGGCGGCCGGCCTTGCGGCCGCCGCCGCCGCCGGCCTTGGTCCCGGTGTCGGTGGTGGTCATCGGTGGTCGAACCCGATCATCCGCAGCTCGGGACGGAGATCGACACCGGTGGCCTCGACCACCCGCGCTCGAACCAGGCCGATGAGGGCCCGGACGTCGTCGGCCGAGCCGCCGTCATCGGCCTGGATGAAGTTGGCGTGCTTGGCCGACACCTCGGCGCTGCCGAGGCGCAGGCCCTTGAGGCCGCTGAGGTCGATGAGGCGCCCGGCCGAGTCACCCTCGGGGTTCGTGAAGACCGAGCCCGCGTTCTGCCCACCAGGTTGATGCTCGCGCCTCCAGCGCACGATCTCGGTGATGGTCGCCTCGGCCGCGTCCCGCTTTCCCTCGGCCAGCTGGTGCTCGGCCCAGACCACGACCTGCGAGGGTCCGACCCGGGAGTGGCGGTAGGAGAACTGCATGGCCTCGCCGGCCACGATCTCGATCCCCCCGTCCCCTTCGAGATCGGCGAGCCCACAGCGCACGAGGGTCCGGGCCGTGTCGGAGCCATGGCCGCCGGCATTCATCCGCACCGCACCACCGACCGAGCCGGGGACGCCGACGGCCCACTCGAAGCCGCTGAGAGCCGCCGCCGCGGTGCGCCGGGCCACCACGGGCAGGCTGGCCGCGCCGCCGGCCCTGACGAGGGTGCCCTCGATCTCGACCGAGGAGTAGGCCTCACCGAGGGTGACGGCAATGCCGTTGAAGCCGGCATCGGCCACCAGCAGGTTCGACCCCTTCCCCACCACCAGCACGGGGAGACCCGTGACGGTGACGGCCTTGGCCACCAGGGCCAGGTCATCGTCCCCCTCGGCCCGCCACAGCAGAGCGGCCGGTCCACCGACCCGATAGGTCGTGAGGGGCCCGATGGGTGCGTCGCGCTGGACCCGCTCGCCGAGGATGGCCGCCGCCTCCTTGACGGCGCGGTCGCTCATGAGGCGGCCTCGTCGTGCAGCAGCTCGTCGGGGATCGAGGTGAGATCGCCGGCGCCGAGGGTCAGGCAGAGGTCGCCGGGGCGCAGGGTGCGCCGGAGGTAGGGCGCCACGTCGCTGCGCTTGGGGAGGTAGGCGACCCGGGCCCCGGGATGGGCGTCGAGCACGGCCCGCAGGATGAGCTCGCCGGTCACCCCCGGCCTGGGTGCCTCGCCGGCGGAGTAGATGTCGGTCAGCACCAGCAGGTCGGCCTCGACGAAAGCGTCGGCGAAGTCGCGCCACAGGGTCGCGGTTCGCGAGTAGCGGTGGGGCTGGAAGCAGCACACCACCCGGCTCCAGCCGCCGTCGCGGGCCGCGGCCAGCGCGACCCTGACCTCGCCCGGCAGGTGGGCGTAGTCGTCGACGAACGTGATGCCGTCGCGCTCGCCCCGAAACTGGAAGCGACGGGCCACGCCGCCGTACCGGGCCAGCGCCCCCACCGCCTCGCTGACCTCGACACCGAGGAGCAGGGCCATGACCAGGGCGCCGCACCCGTTCTGGGCGTTGTAGATCCCTGGCACCGGAAGCTCGACGGTGGCCACGACCTCTCCGTCGTGCTCGACGTCGAAGTGACTGCGGCTCCGGCCCAGCTCGATGTTGGTCATGCGCCACTCGGCATCGGCGGCCTGGCCGTAGCTGGCGGCCCCCGTGAGGCGGCCGAGGGCGGCGGCCTCGGGGTCATCGGCGCACACCAGCCGGGGCCCGGGGGCATCTTCGAGGAACTGGCGGAAGGCACTGACCAGCCCCTGGTAGCCGCCGTAGTGCTCGAGGTGATCGGGCTCGATGCTGGTGACGATCACCGCCTCGGCCCCCAGCCGGACGAAGGTGCCGTCGCTCTCGTCGGCCTCGACGACAAGGAGGTCGCCTGTCCCCCACACCGCGCCGGTGCCAATATCGTTGACCTCGCCGCCGATGATGAACGACGCGTCGGGACGGGCGTCGGTCAGGATGAGGGCCAGCATCGACGATGTCGTGGTCTTGCCATGGGTCCCGGCGACCGCCACGGTGCGGCGGGTGGCGCAGATGGCGGCGAGGGTGTCGGCCCGGCTCAGCACCGGAACCCCCCGCTCCCGGGCCGAGACCACCTCGGCGTTGTTGGCCGGGATGGCCGTCGAGATCGACACGGCCTCCGCCTCGCCCACGTGGCCGCCGTCGTGGCCCACGGCGACGGTGATCCCCTGCGCCGCCAGGCGATCGAGGAGCGGCCCGCCTTTCAGGTCACTGCCCGAAACGGTGTGGCCCATGGTGGCGAGCACGGTGGCGATGGCGCTCATCCCGGCGCCGCCGATGCCGACGACGTGGATGCGACGAGGCCGGCTCAGGTCGAGCGGCGGCTCAGCCATCACCCGGCTCGCGACGACGTCGCCGACGCAACCCGGCCTTGGCGGGCCACGCTCAACAGCAGGCCGGTGGCGGCCATGGCGATCACCAGCGACGATCCGCCGAACGACACGAACGGGAGAGGGACGCCGGTGACGGGCAGGATGCCGATGACGGCACCGATGTTGATGAAGGCCTGCCCGCAGATCGAGGCCGTCACGCCGGTGGCCACCAACATGCCGAAGCGATCGGGTGCCCGGACGGCGGTGCGGACCCCGAGGAAGGCGAAGGCGACGAAGAGCGAGACGACCAGGATCGTGCCGATGAGCCCCAGCTCGTCGCCGATGACGGCGAAGATGAAGTCGGTGTGGGCGTGGGGCAGGTAGCCCCACTTGGCCCGGCTGGCCCCGAGCCCCACCCCGAAGATGTGGCCGGAGCCGAGACCGACGAGCGACTGGGCCAGCTGGTAGCCCGTGTTGCTGGCGTCGGCGAAGGGCTTGCGGAACGAGACGATGCGGGCCCAGCGGTAGGGCTCGAGGCGAGCCAGGACCACCGCGGCGGTGAGACCGAACGCCGCCACCTTGGCCAGCGAGGGCAGTGGGGTCCCCGCCACGAAGAGGATGGCCAGGACGATGCAGGCCAGGGCCATGGTGGTGCCCATGTCGGGCTGCTTCATGATCAGCACGGCCAGGACGCCGAACACGGCGAGCACCGGGCGCAGGGTGCTCCGCGTGTCGCCCATCCGGTTCGAGCGCTTGGCCAGCAGGTCGGCGCTGAACAGCAGGATGGCCAGCTTGGCCAGCTCGGACGGCTGCATCCGGAACGACCCCGCGCCCAGCCACCGACTCGAGCCGTAGACGTTGATGCCGACGCCGGGGACGAGGACGAGCAGCAGCAGAGCGACGGACACGACGATCAGGGGCAGGGCGAACTTGCGCCAACGCCGGTAGTCGGTCCGGCTGCCCACGAACAGGGCGGCCGAGCCGGCGAGGACCCACATGAGCTGCTTCTCGAAGATCACCCAGCTCGACCCGTAGTCGCGGAGCGCTGCCACCGACGAGGCCGAGAGCACCATGACCACGCCGATCACGTTCAGCACCACCACGAGGGCGAGGAGGGCGACGAAGGTGCCGTTCGTCGGCCGCGGGATGCTCGTCTTCGCCCGTCGTTTGGGGGCCGAGCGAGACGAGGGATGGCGAGCCCGACTGGCAGCCGGCGTCGACACCCGCGTGCCCGACGTCATGCCGCGCCGGCGATCTCGCGCACGGCGCGAGCGAAGTCGTCGCCCCGCTCGCCGTAGGAGCCGTACCAGTCATACGAGGCGCAGCCGGGCGAGAGGAGCACGGCGTCGCCCGACTCGGCCAGGGCGACGGCCTGGCGGACGGCGTCGTCCATCGAGGCCGCGACCGTCACGGGCCGGCGACCCTCGAAGGCGGCCGAGATCTCGGGCGCCGCCTCGCCGATGGCCACCACGGCCCGCACGCGCGGCGCGAGCTCTCCCAAGCCGCTCAGGTCGTGGTTCTTGTTGCGGCCGCCCGCGATGAGCACGACGGAGTCGAACGACGAGACGGCGGCCACGACCGACGCGGGGGTCGTCGCCTTCGAGTCGTCGTAGAACCGCACCCCACCAGAGTCGCCGATCAGCTCGACTCGGTGGGGGAGGCCCCCGAACGTGGCCAGCACGCGGCGGCACTCATCGAGGCCAGCACCGGCGGCGACCGCCGTCGCCGTGGCCGCCAGGGCGTTGGCGATCTCATGGGGCAGGGGGCGCGGAAGGTCAGCGACCGCGATCACCACCTCGCCGGCCGGGCCGCGGAGCACGTCGTCGTCGCCGTCCAAACGCCAGTCCCCGCGGTCGAGCCCGAAGGTCTGCTTCCGCGCCGCCGAGCGGGCCAGGGCGGCGGCGACCACGGCGTCGTCGGCGTTGCCGATCGACAGGTCGTCGCCCTCTTGGCGGGCGAAGATCAGCTCCTTGGCCCGGGCGTAGTCGTCGAGCGTGTCGTGGTGGTCGAGGTGGTCGGGGCTGAAGTTCAGCCAGGTCGCCACCCGGGGCCGGAAGCGCTCGGTGAGGGCGAGCTGGTACGACGACACCTCGGCCACGAAGACGTCGGCGCCACCGGCATCGACGGCATCGATGAGCGGAAGGCCGATGTTGCCCGCCGCCACGGCGCGGAGACCGGACGCCACCAGCATGGCGGCCACCATCGTCGTCACCGTCGTCTTCCCGTTGGTGCCGGTGACGGCCACGATCGGCACGTCGGTGCGCTCGAAGGCCAGCTCGATCTCACCCGCCACGCGGACCCCGAGCTCAGCGGCCAGGGCGAAGATCGGGTGGCGCGGCGCGATCCCTGGGTTCGGAGCCACCAGTCCGGCCTCGGCGACCAGGGACCGCAGCCGCGAGTCGTCGGGCTCGGCCACCAACTCGACGCCGAGCGAGGCGAGGGTGTCGGCCCCCGGCGGGTCGGGTCGGGTGTCGGCCACGACCACCCGCCAGCCCTGATCGAGCAGGTGCCGGGCCACCGAGACGCCGGTGATGCCCGCGCCCATGACGAGGGCGACCTTCCCCTTCATGAGCCCGGCAGGCCGAGCCGGATGAAGTCGGCGTAGAACACGCCCACCCCCCGTGCCGTGCACAGCCCGGCCAGGATCCAGAAGCGGACGACGACGGTTGTCTCCGGCCACCCCACCAGCTCGAAGTGGTGGTGCAGCGGGGCCATGCGGAAGACCCGGCGGTGGAAGAGGCGGAAGCTGGCCACCTGGATCATCACCGACAGGGTGATGACGACGAAGAGGCCGCCGATCATGGGCAGCAGCAGGTCGGTGCTGGTGGCCAGGGCGAGCCCGGCCAGCCCGGCCCCGATGGCCAGGGCCCCGGTGTCGCCCATGAAGATGCGGGCCGGCGCCGCGTTCCACCACAAGAAGCCGCACGAGGCGCCGACCATGGCCGAGGCGATCAGGGCCAGGTCGAGGGCGTGGTGGACGTTGTAGACGTGGACGCCGTTGGCCGGCGAGTGACGGAACTGCCAGAAGCCGATGATGGCGAAGGCCGAGAAGGCGAACACCGAGGAGCCCGCCGCCAACCCGTCGAGACCGTCGGTGAGGTTCACGGCGTTGGACGCGCCGATGATCATAAGCACGGCGAGGACGCCCCATCCCCACGCGTGCAGATCGATGCCCAAGGAGTCGAAGCGGGTGAACGAGAGCATGGTGCTGAAGTCGCCGAAGTGGTGAGCGAGGAAGGCGAAGGCGATGGCCGCCACCAGCTGGCCCCCGAACTTGGCCCGCTTGCTGAGGCCCAGGCTGCGCTGGTG
>JAUTXA010000165.1 GCA_030838265.1 Actinomycetota bacterium
ATGACTTCAGCCAGTCCCAGTAGCCGGTCAGCGCGGCGAGCAGCGAGACGGCGGCGCCGCCGATGAAGACGTAGGTGCCCGCGTGCCACAGGTCGCGCGCCGACTCGTGCGTTCGGCCTCCGATGACGGAGAGAACATCGAACGCGGCGGCGAAGATGTAGGCGGCGACGGGGATATCGGTGAGCGGAGGATGCAGTGGCTTGCCGGCCCATCCCCGGAGCCCCTTGAACTTGCGTCCCTTCAGGGTGAGGACAGGGCGGACAGTGAACTTGCGCATGTTCAGCTCCTCGGGTGTTCGACGGCACCGAGGCTAGACATCGGAAATGGAGCCCGTCGTCCCCATCGATCCCGACGCCGCGGCCGCCGGGCCGGCGTGGTCGGCGGTGGCCGCCGTCGCTCTCGGGGGAGCCCTTGGCGCGCCAGCCCGCTACGAGGTGGCGAAGCTGGTGCCGACGGCCGTGGACGCCTTTCCCTGGGCCACGTTCTGGACCAACGTCGGCGGTGCCTTCGCCCTCGGCCTCTTCTTGGTTGTCATCATCGAGCGCTTCCCACCCAGCCGCTACCTCCGCCCGTTCGTTGCCGTCGGGTTCCTGGGCGCCTTCACCACGTTCTCGACCTTTGCCGTCGAGACCGACCTGTTGGTGAAGGACGGCCACGCACCCATCGCCCTGGCCTATGTGGTGGCGAGCCTGGTGGCGGGGCTCGGCGCGGCGACAGCCGGCATGACCGTCGGCCGCCTCGGCCGCCTCGGGCGGCGGGGGGAAGAGCGGTGACGAGCCCGGGCCTCTGGGTTGGGCTGGCCGGCGCCGGGGCCGTGGGCGCGGTGGCCCGCTACGTCGTCGACCGCGCCGTCTCGGCCCGGGCCAGCGGCGACCTCCCCCGGGGAACCCTGGTGATCAATCTCAGCGGCTCGCTCGTGCTGGGCCTCATCACCGGCGCCGCCCTCTACCACGCCTTCCCGTCGACGCCGCGGGTGATCGTGGGCACCGGCTTCTGCGGTGCGTTCACCACCTTCTCGACCTTCACCTTCGAGACAGTGCGCCTGCTCGAGGAGGGCGAGGTGGGCGACGCAGCCGTGAACCTGGTCGTGAGCGTGGTCGGCGCCACCTTGGCCGCCGCCCTGGGGATCGCCCTGATGGCGCTCGTCTGACCCGAACCGGGCCCGCGGCGCGGGGTATTACGAAACGAAAGCGTGTCGTTTCTGCTACGGTGAAAAACGTGCCTGTCGCTCCCCACACCGATGTCGCGACCCGCGGCCGACCCCGCAGCGTCGAGGCCGACACCGCCATCCGCTCGGCCACCATCGAGCTGCTCATCGAGGACGGGTTCGGCCGCCTGACCATGGCCAGCGTGGCGGCCCGGGCCGGCGTGTCGACGGCCACGCTCTATCGGCGCTGGAGCTCGAAGCTCGACCTCGTCGTCGGCGTGCTGGGCGACCGGTCCAACGAGATCCCGGTGCCTGACACCGGCTCGCTGCGCGGTGACCTGCACGCCGTGCTCAGCTCCGTCCTGCGCACGCGGAGCAACGCGGCGGACGACGACCGGTTGTTGGCCGCCTCCGTCAGCGAGCTGGCCCGCAACCCCGAGCTGGCCGAGGCCGTGCGCGAGAACCTCATCCGTCCCCGGCGCCGGGCCCTGGCCGGGATGCTCGAGCGGGCCGAGCGCCGCGGTGACTGCCGTCCCGGCGTCGACCACGACCTGGTGATGGATCTCATCTTCGGGCCCGTCCACAGCCGCCAGCTGTTCACCGGCCAGCCCTTCACCGCCGGCGTCGTTGACGCCCTCGTCGATCTCGTCCTGCGAGCGGTGGCCCCCGACGTCACCAAGGAGACACCCGGTGACTGAGACCGCCCACGTCCCCAGCGGGCCGCCGGCCGGTGGCGTTGGCCTGACCCACCGCCAGATCCAGGTCGTGTTCTTCGGGCTGATGGCCGGGATGCTCCTCGCCTCGCTCGACCAGACCATCGTCTCGACGGCGCTGCCCACGATCGTCGGCGACCTCGGCGGCCTTCGCCAGCTGTCGTGGGTGGTCACCGCCTACATCCTCTTCTCGACGGTGTCGGTGCCGCTGTACGGCAAGCTCTCCGACCTCTACGGCCGGCGCAAGATCTTCCAGACGGCGATCGTCATCTTTCTCGTCGGGTCGGTGCTGTCGGGTCTGGCCCACAGCATGGGCCAGCTCATCGCCTTCCGGGCGTTGCAGGGCATCGGCGCCGGTGGGCTCATGGCCACCGCCCAGGCGATCATCGGTGACATCGTGTCGCCGCGCGACCGCGGCAAGTACCAGGGCTACCTCGGCGGCGTGTTCGCCTTCTCGAGTGTGATCGGGCCGTTGCTCGGCGGGTTCTTCGTCGACCACCTGTCGTGGCGGTGGGTCTTCTACATCAACGTGCCCGTCGGGATCATGGCCCTTGTCATCACGTCGATGGTCCTCAACCTGCCGTACAAGCGGGTCGAGCATCGCATCGACTACCTCGGCTCGGCGCTGATCATGGGGGCGGCCAGCTCGATCATCCTCGTGACTGTCTGGGGCGGCTCGCAGTACGCGTGGTCGTCGCCCACCATCATCGGCCTCGGCATCCTCGGCGTGGTGCTCCTCGCTGCCTTCTTCTGGCAGGAGGGACGAGCCGAGGAGCCCGTGATCCCGCTCCGCCTCTGGCGCAACCCGGTGTTCAGCGTGGCCACCGGTCTCGAGTTTCTCGTCGGGTTCGCCATGTTCGGCGCCCTGATCTACCTGCCGCTCTACCTGCAGACGGTCGGACGGGCCAGTGCCACCAACTCGGGCCTCCTCATCCTGCCGCTGATGGCCGGCCTCATGACGTCGTCCATCTCGTCGGGCCGCATCATCACCCGGACGGGCCGCTACAAGATCTTTCCCGTCTGCGGGACGGCGATCATGGCCCTCGGCGTCTACCTGCTCTCGACGATGGGTGTCGGCACCAGCCGGATCCAGTCCTCGATCTACATGCTGGTGCTCGGCCTCGGTCTGGGGATGATCATCCAGGTGATGGTGCTGGCCGTGCAGAACTCGGTCGAGCACCGCGACCTGGGGACCGCCACCGGCGTCGAGAGCTTCTCTCGGTCGATGGGCTCGTCCTTCGGCGTCGCCGTCTTCGGCGCCATCCTCAACAACCGGCTGGCCTACCACCTGCCCCGTCTGCTGCCGCCGTCGGCCCAGTTCAAGGGTGACCTGCGCGATCTCACCGCCAGCCCGCAAGCCATCCGGCACCTGGCGCCCAACATCCAGCACGCCGTCATCGAGGCCCTGGCCCGGGCCATCCACGTGACCTTCCTGTGGGCGCTGCCGTTGCTGATCGTCGCCTTCTTCGTCACCTTCCTGCTCAAGGAGACGCCCCTGCGGGAGACGGCGCACCTCCTCATCCCGGCCGAGGGCGAGAGTTCTTCGGCGGCCGAGACAGAACCCGTGGGCGCCGGTGCCGTCCTCATCTCCGACTCGCTCGAGAAGTCCGAACAACACCCCTGACCCCTGCGCACGATGGAGGAGGCCCGTTCCCCATTCGTTCTCGCGTACGGAACCAGTCGCTCAAGTCGCTCGGCCCAGGGACTTCAGCGACTGGTTCCGTACGGATTCTCGAATGTGCGTGCCAATGCCGGGGACTACGAGATCTGGCGCAGGACGGTGGCGACCATCGACTCGTACTCCGGCAGGGCGGGCTCGATGTCTTGGCCGAGCTCGCGCCGGTAGCCGTCGAGGGCGACGAGGCGGAAGACGGCGGCCCGAAGCAGCAGCTGCCCCATGGTCTCAGAGCGTCCGATGAGGTCGAGCAGCTCCTCGTCCCCGCCGCCCCACGCGATGGCGTCGACGGCGTAGACGGCGGTGGCCCATGCCGCTGGTCGCCACGACGGCGAGAAGTCGATGACGGCCGGCGGCAAGGCGTCGTCGAAGAGCAGGTTGCTGAACATGTCGCCGTGGATGAGCTGCGACTCGAGGTCGATCGCCTGCTCCCGAGCCTGCAACCGTGTCACCAGATCGTCGATGGCCGGGTGCAGATCCACCACCTCCTCGCCCCAGGCCAACCGAGCAGCGACCGCCCATCGGTGGGTCCGGCGCCGCAGCCCGGCATCGGGAAAGCGGCGAAGTCCGGTGTGAAGGGCGTCGATGGCGGCGAGAGCGACCGGCCAGGGATGCCCCGACCGGATCTGCCGACCCTCAACCCATCTCGAAGCCGCCCAACCATCGACGAACCACGAGCCGTCGGCGGCCGCCACGGGTCGGGCGACGCGCACCAGTGACTCGTCGACCTCCACCGACGCCATCACCTCGGCGATGAAGGTGGCCTCGGCCTCATCGTCCATCGGCTTCACGACGATGTCGCCGAAGCGAAACGCCGGACCCAGGCCTCCCTCGAGCTGCTGGCCCTCGCCTGACAGCCGGAAGGCCTTGATGACAGTCGCGGGCACGGGCACCAAGCGAGGGTAGGTCAGAGGTCGAGAGCAAGTGCCCCGATACCATCGGGCCGCTACGCCGTTTCGCCATGCCTCCGTAGCTCAGTCGGATTAGAGCGGCTGCCTTCTAAGCAGCGGGTCGCAGGTTCGAGTCCTGCCGGAGGCGCCTGTGATCGCCCGTTTCTTGGCATCCTTGCCACATGAGACGCTCGTCGCTGATCGGGATTTCCGTCCTGGATTGCGCCCTCGGCGCCGTCGCCCTCTACGGCCCGCACGGGCTGCGGTCGCCGTTCCATGCCCTGAACTTCGCCCTGGCCGTGATCCTCGCCGTGATGACGGGCAACTTCCTGGGTCGGCGAGGCCACCGGTGGCCGTGGGCCGTCGCCCTCCTCTACCCGTTTGCTCCGCTCTTTGGCTTGATCGCCTTCACTGCCGTCAGCGCCCGGAACATCGACCAACCGCAGCACGTCGGTCTGGTTAGCTGACGTGCCGCGGCGCGGGTCTCGCCATCCGCGCGTCTGGGGCGGGATCCTCCTCCTGATCGGCGGGACGGGCCCCTTTTTGGCGGCCGTAGTCACTCACACCGGGTTGGTGGTCCCGCTCGTCCTGTGGGCGCTCGCCGGAGTTGTCGGAGCGACTTTGGGCGCCCGATTGCTCAAGCGCCGAGAGCGCGGAGACACGGGCTACCAGCCGCCCTTTGAGCGGAGGCTCTGACCCGAACCGAGCCGTGGTGGCCGGGGTGCTCAGCCCGGGACGGTGGCCCAGCCCATGAGAACGGCCAGACTCATCGAGTGGTGAGGGGCTCGACGACCGCGGTAGATCGGCTCAGGGCGATGCACCTAGCCGAGCGGCTGCCGGCCGACTCGCTGGCCCGAGCTGCGTATGCAGGGCTGCAGGACACGGCACCCCGCGCCGCCCTCCTCTCCCTTCACGCCCGTGTCGAGGGCGTCGGTCCCGATTCGTGGGAGGACCCGTCGCTGGCCCAGGTATGGGGACCGAGGAGCGCGGTCTGGGTCATCCCCGCCGACTCCGTGGCCACCTTCACGCTCGGCCGGCTGCCGCGTGACGCCGCCGCCGTGCGTCGCCTCGAGCAGGTCGCTGCTGAGGCGCTCAGCGGTGCCCCCGACCCGCACCGCCGGGCTGGCGCGGCAACGGGGCGCTACCTGATCCGATGGGATGCTCGAACGACGAACCTCATCCCCATCACCCCTCCCGACGTCGATCCGGAGGAAGCGCGCCGTGACCTCGCCCGCCGCTACCTGGCCTGGTTCGGCGAGACGATGAGGCATCGGTTCGCCCACTGGGCCGGCATCACCGACGGCGATGCGGCCGAGACCCTGCGCATCGTCGGGCCTGTCATCTCGAACAATGGCGAGGCGCCGGACACGCCGCCGACCGGCGTGCGCCTCCTGCCTCTGTTCGATCCATTCATGTACGGGCGGAAGTTGCCAACCAGTCCGCACCGCGAGCTCGTCGGGACCATCGTCGTCGACGGCGCCGTTGCCGGCACCTGGGCTCGGCAGGGAAACAAGGTCACCGTGCGACCTCGTTCCCGTCGCCACGTCGACCGCATCGAGGAAGAAGCCCGCTCGCTGGCCGGCCCGATCGGCCGCGCCATTGCCATCACAGTCGCGTAGGACGAGCGCCTTCGGTTCTATCGCGGGCCGCAGGTTCGAGTCCTGCCGGAGGCGCCGGTCTCTGTCGATCGAAATGCCCTTCATCCGCTCTGACCATCAGCGATGCGGCTCTTTGCAGACCTGAAGCGGCTTGCTTGGCACGCACCCGACAAGGGTGGCGTGGCCCAACGGCTCGAGCAGGACGATCGTCTTCGGGCTCACGATGGCGTTCAAGAGGCACCCGATCACCGGGTCGTGGTGGCGGCGACTGACGTTGTAGACGGCGATCGAGACTCGACGCGACGTCTGGGTGACGCGGACGCCGTTGTACGAACTGCATGCACCCTCGGTGACTTGGATGGTCACGAGCGGGCCCGAGTGACGCAGCAGGTCCCACCCCACCCGAACCAGGGAGTCCTCCTCGTGCGGCGTGCTCGTGACGGGCGTCGTGGTGTCGCGGCGGCGGATGCCCTGGAACGCCGGCCTCGGCGTGCACGCCGACACGACAACGCAGAGAGCGACGACGGCCGCACCGAACCGGGTTGTTCTCATACGGATGTGGGTTCCTCCAAGCGCTGCGGTGCTTCCCGGTACGACGACGGAATGGCCGGGCTGGTTCCCGGTCG